>CADCWK010000079.1 GCA_902806375.1 uncultured Thermomicrobiales bacterium | reverse complement strand
CCTGATAGGCTCAAGCGGTCAGCGGCTGTGCAGCCGTCGAAGGGTGCAGCCGTATCGTCCCGTGAGCGTCGTCCTGGCTGGGTTCGACGCGCGCGGGTTCCGGCGCCAGGCTATCGCGACAAGGGGATCAAGAGCATGTGCGTGCCGCGCAACGTCAGCGGGCCCAGTGAGGTCGTGAGGACGACCTCCGCCTCGGAAGTCCTCCCGACCCGGCTGGACCGAAGGGTCGTCCTCAAGGCCGGGATCGCCGCGGGCGCACTGGCGCTCTCTGGCCTCTCCGCGACCCGCACCCCGGACGCCGCACTCGCCCAGGCCGGCGGGACGCTGGCCGACACCTTCGTCGAGGGTGGAGACGGCGTCGGGGCCCAGTCGGTCTCCCTCGGCGGCGTCAGCTCCTTCACCAGCAACTTCCCGTTCACCGCCGTCGGTGTGCACTGGTCCGGCTCGGTCGGCTTCCCCGTGACGGTCGCGATGAGCTTCAGCGCCGATGACGTGACCTACACCGACCCGGTCGCCGTCACGGCGAGCAACGACCTCGGACGGCCGACGCGGGACGGCCGGATCTTCGCCGACCTCGTCTTCACCGAGCCGAGCAGCTTCGTCCGGTACGAGACGGCCGACGCCGACGGTGTCCCGACCCAGATCAGCGGCCTGAGCTTCACCTACCTCGACAGCACCAGCGGACCGTCGACGTTCGACGCCGGGCTGGGCGTCGGCGCGGCGGAAGTGACGCGACCTCGCGTGATCTCGCGGGCCGAATGGGGAGCCGACGAGGACCTGCGCTACGACGAGCAGGGCGAGATCTGGGAGAAGGAGTACGTGGAGGTGGAACACGTCATCATCCACCACACCGACACCCCGAACTTCCAGGACCCGTTCGCGGCGATGCGCTCGATCTACTACTACCACACGGTCACCCAGGGCTGGGGCGACATCGGCTACAACTACCTGGTCGATTTCCGGGGCAACATCTATGAGGGCCGGGCCGGGGGCGACAACGTCGTCGGGGGGCACGCCTTCCAGTATGCCTACGGCAGTTCCGGCATCGGCGTCATCGGCAAGTTCTCCTTCCAGGACGTCACCACCGCGGCCCAGGCCGCCATCGTGGCGATCACCGCCTACACCGGCCGCAACCTCAACCCCCTCGGCTCCGCTGACTTCCTCCAGGTCCCGAACCTGCCCACGATCGCGGCCCACCGCGACGTCAACCAGTCGTCCTGCCCGGGTGACTATCTCTACGACGACCTCCCACTGATCCGGCGATACGTCAACGAGGTCATCAACGGTGGCTCGACCGGGACGGGGTATGCCGTTGGCGACGTCGTGACGGTCACGGTCGCGGGCGCCAACCTGCGGGCGGCCGCCCGGATCACTGGCCAGCCGATCGCCGGGATGAACCTCGGCACGCCGCTGACGATCACCGGTGCCCCGACGACGGCCGACGGCTACACCTGGTATCCGGTCCGCGGGTCCTACGGCAGCGGGTTCGTCGCCAACACGGTGATCGCCCCGTCCACCGCCCCACCGACGGGCATCGTGATCGGGTCCACCGTCGCCGTCTCGACCGACCTGCTCAACATGCGGTCGCAGCCCAGCACGTCCGGCTCGATCGTCGCCCCCCTCCCGAACGGGACCCAGGGCACCGTCATTGGCGGCCCGACGACCGCCACCGGCTATACCTGGTGGCAGATCACGACCAACCGCGGTTCGGGCTGGGTGGTCCGCGATTACATCCGGCAGGTCAGCGGCCCGCCCGTCGGCTTCGCGATCGGAGCCAATGCGACCGTCAATGCCGCCACCCTGAACCTCCGGTCGGCGGCCGGTTCCGGCGGCAGCGTCCTCGCGGCCCTCCCGTTCGGCACCGCGATCACCATTACCGGCGGCCCGACCCAGAGCGGTGGCGAGACGTGGTGGGCGGTGCGGACGGCCGCGAACGGTTCCGGCTGGGTGCTGGAGGATTTCCTGACCCTCGGCGGACCCGGTGCGCCCGCCGGGCAGATCATCTACGCGACCGTGCGATCCAGCACCAACCTCCGCTCCCGGCCGGGCACCCAGTGGTCGACCCTCTCGGTCCTGCCCGCCGGCCTCCAGGTCCAGGTGACCGACGGTCCCATCAAGACCGATGGTCAGACCTGGTACGGCGTCTTCCGGCAGGGGTACGGCGGCGGCTGGGTGCTCGCCAGCCAGCTCAACATCCCCGGCGTCGAGACCCCGCCGGAGACCACGCCCACCCCACCGACCACCCAGTTCCCGGTGGGCTCCACCGTCACGACCACCGGCGGCACGCTCAACCTTCGCTCCGGCCCGAGTTCCACCGCGTCGATCGTCAACACGGTCCCCGACGGACGGGTGCTGACGGTAACCGGCGCCCCGACCACGGCCACCGGATACACGTGGTATCCCGTCCAGAGTCCGGCCTACGGGAGCGGGTATCTCGCCGGCGCGTTCCTGGTCGCCGGGGGAACGGCTCCCGGCCCGGCGCCGACCCCGGAACCGACCCCACCCCCGACGAGCGGCCAGTTCGTGGTCGGTTCGACGGTCTCCGTGACGGGCGGAGATGTCAATTTCCGCGCGGGGCCGAGTACGACGGCCCGCATCATCGGCGTGACGTCCACTGGCCAGACCTTCACGGTGACCGGGGCTCCGACGACCGCCAGCGGCTACACCTGGTACCCGGTCCGGAACTCGCGCTTCGGCGATGGCTACCTGGCGAGCGCGTTCCTCGTAGCGGGCGGCTCGACCCCGACGACCCCGCCACCCACGTCCGGACAATTCGCGGTTGGCTCGTCCGTCCGCACGACGTCCGGATCGGTCAACTACCGGACCGGCCCGAGTACCTCCTCCCCGATCGCCAACCTGATCCCGGCCGGGCAGGTGTTCACCGTGACCGGGGCCCCGACCAACGCGAACGGGTACACCTGGTACCCGCTGCGCAACACGGGCTACGGCAACGGGTTCATCGTCTCCGCCTTCCTCGCGCCCAACCGGTAGCGGCACGGGGACCGGCCCATGGCCACGGGGCGGCGGGATGCCGGCGGACCTGCCTCCCGTGGCGCTGACCGTGGTACAGTTCAGCGTTCAACGGACCGCGAGTGCGGCGGGGCGACTGCGTCCTTCGACCGGTGCCCCCCGATCTGCGTCCAGCCCCAACCCGTGATTGCTCGTCAGGAAGGTTTAGGTCTCAATGAAGATTGTGCTCCGCGAAGATGTTCCGCAGCTGGGGACGAAGTGGGATGTCGTCACGGTCAAGAACGGGTACGCCCGCAACTACCTGATCCCGAAGGGGTTCGCGGTCCTCGCCACGGATGGCGAGCTCAAGCAGGTCGCCGAGATCCAGCGCGTCCAGACCCGGAAGATCGCCAAGCAGGAAGCCCAGCTCCAGGCGCTGGCGGACAAGATCAACGGCCAGAAGCTCGTCTTCACGGCCCGCGCCAGTGCGGACACCGGCCGGCTGTTCGGCTCGGTCACCGCTGGTGACATCGCCGAGCGACTCGAGGCCCAGGTCGGTGAGGAAGTCGACCGCCGCAAGATCGTCCTCAGCGAGGCGATCCGGTCGACGGGGGATCACACCGTCACCGTCCACCTCGTCGGTCGCCTCCGTCCGACGATCACCGTGACGGTCGAGGCGGAAGCCGAGACCGAGGGCTCCGAACCGGCCGCCCGGGCTGAGACCGACCTGGTCGAAGCCTAGTCGTCACCCACCGCGGCGGGAATCCCCGTTCCCCGCCGCGGTGTCCCACAACCAGACCGCGTTCGAGGTCACCCGGCTCTGCCGGCTGCCTCGCCCGTCTCGCGGACCATCCTCCCGGAAGCGTTGCGAAAGGAGCCTCCGCGATGGTCGCCTTGCACGCGGTCGATCGTCTTCCCCCCAACAACATCGATGCGGAGCAATCGGTCCTCGGGAGTCTCCTGATCGACCGGGACGCCATCATCCGCATCGACTCCTTCCTGCGCCCGGAGGACTTCTACCTCCCCAGCAACGTCGTCATCTTCCGTGCGATCAAGGAGCTCTACCAGGACCGGCAGCCGTCGGACCTGGTGACGCTATCCGACCGCCTCGACCATGCCGGTCAGCTCGAGCAGGCAGGCGGTACGGCCTATCTCGCCAGCCTGCTGACGGCCGTCCCCACATCGGTGCACGTCGAGTACTACGCCCGGATCGTGGAGCGCGACGCGGCGCTGCGTCGGCTCATCTCGGCGGGCACCGACATCGTCGAGATCGGCTTCGAGGACTCCATCACGACGGAGATCGCCCTCGACCGGGCCGAGAAGCTCATCCTCCAGATCAGCCAGCAACGGACCACCCGCGACTTCGTCCCGCTGGACGAGGTCCTCGAGGGCATCTTCAACCGGATCACCCCCAACGGGGACAACCGTAACGCCATCGTCGGTGTCGGGACCGGGTACAAGGACCTGGACGCCATGACCGGCGGCTTCCAGCGGTCCGACCTCATCATCCTCGCCGCCCGGCCCAGCATGGGCAAGACCGCCTTCGCCCTCGGGATCACCCACGGGGCCGCCCTGCTCCATGGCAAGTCGGTCGGGATCTTCAGCATGGAGATGAGCGCCGAGCAACTGGCGTACCGACTCCTCTCGACCGAGACGGGGATCGACTCGCACCGGCTCCGGCTCGGCCAGGTCGACGACCACGAGTGGGAACGGCTGTCACGGGCACTGGGCCGCCTCAGCGAGGCCAAGATCTTCATCGACGACACGGCCGGCGCCGGCATCATGGAAGTCCGATCCAAGGCGCGGCGCCTGATGTCCGAGCAGGGCCTCGACATGATCGTCGTCGACTACCTCCAGCTCATGTCCAGCGGGCGGCGCAACGACAACCGGGTCCAGGAGATCGCCGAGATCTCGCGTGGGCTCAAGGGCCTCGCCCGCGAGCTCAATGTCCCCGTCGTCGCGCTGTCGCAGCTCTCCCGGGCCGTCGAGACCCGCTCGGACCACCGGCCGATGCTCTCCGACTTGCGCGAGTCCGGTTCGATCGAGCAGGACGCCGACCTGGTCATGTTCATCTACCGGGAGGACAAGTACGACGAGGAGACGGACAAGCGGGGCATCGCCGAGATCATCCTCGCCAAGCACCGCAACGGGCCGGTCGGCTCGATCAACCTGCGGTTCTTCGAACAGACCGCCCGCTTCGCGGATCTCGAAGTGCACCGGGATGCGAGTCGATAGCGATGGCTGAACGATTCGGTGGCTTCATCGTGGAGACGGACCCGGCCGTCCCGATCCCGCACGCCTTCTTCACCGACCTGCTTCCGAGCATCGCCGAGCCAGCGGAACTGCATGTCACCCTGACGATGTTCCGGCTCGTGCACGAGGCGGGCGGGTTCCACTCCCCGGTCGCCCACTACGGCCTGCTGCGCGACCCGAGCCTGCGGACCGCGCTCCGCGTGCCCGGCAACCCGAACGAGCCGGACCGTCGGATCACGAACGGGATCGACCTGTCGGTCGGTCGCGGCTCGCTCCTCCGGTTCATCGCCCAGTATGACCAGGGCGACCGGACTTGGTACTATGTCAACACACCCGCGTCGCAGGCCATGGTCGCGGCGATGGCGCGGGGGGCGGTCGCCGCACCCGAGGCCGTTTGGGACGGCAATGACGTGCCGCAGATCCGGCCCGAGCGTCCCAATATCTTTCGGCGCTATGAGCAGAACATCGGTCTCCTGACGCCCCTCGTCGCCGATCAGATCGTCGACGCGATGGAGCGGTACCCACAGGACTGGATCGAGGACGCGATCACCGAGGCCGTCAACTACAACCGTCGGAACTGGAAGTACATCCAGCGGATCCTGGGCTCCTGGGATACCAATGGCCGCGGCGAGGACGATCGTCCCCGTGTCGCGTCCGGCGGTGACCGATCGGGCCAGCCCGCCGGGGAGAGGGGTTCGTCCCGATGAAGCCACTGGGCGATGTCCTGCGCCGCATCCATCTCGTCGAGCCCGAGCGGCCCCCGGGCTACGAGCCGCCACTGGCCCCGGCGCCGACGTGCGCGATCTGCAACGACGCCGGGTATCTCCGCAGGGATGTCCCGACGAGCCACCCGAGCTTCGGGAAGCTGTTCCCGTGCGACTGCAAGGTCCGGGAACAGAACGAGCGACGCTCCAACGAACTGGGCCGGCTCTCGAATCTCGACGCGTTCACGGCCCATACCTTCGACGACTTCGACGGCAGCATCCCTGGGGTCCAGGACGCGCTGCAGTCCGCCCGCGACTACGCCGACAACCCGGACGGCTGGCTCTTCCTCTCCGGCGGCGTCGGGACCGGCAAGACCCATCTCGCCATCGCGATCGCCAAGGATCGTCTCGAGCGATTCCCGATGAGCAACATCCTGTTCCTCGTCGTGCCGGACCTGCTGGACCACCTCCGGGCCACCTTCGACCCGAACCGAGGCGTCTCGTACGACGAGCGGTTCGAACAGATCCGCCGGGCCGATCTGCTGATCCTCGATGACCTCGGCACCGAGAACACGACCCCCTGGGCGCGCGAGAAGCTGTTCCAGATCATCAATCACCGCTACAACGAGCGGTCGGCCACGGTGGTCACCTCCAACCACGACGTCTACGAGATCGAGGACCGGATACGCAGCCGACTCCTCGACCAGCGGCTGACCACCACAGTCCAGATCGACGCCGAGGACTTCCGCCGGCCGGCGTGGCTGCCCGCGCCGAGACCCCGCGGGCGACGGTAACGCTGGACCCGCCCGCACGCTTTGCCGGAGGTCCCACGGACGGTCAGTGCTAGAATGCTTAGGCTGTTCTCGGCGATCGATGCACCGGTGGTTAGATGCCTGATGTGGGTTGGCTCGTCTTCCGCCTCCTAGATTTCCGGACCCTGCTCGACATCACCGTCGTGTCTATCATCATCTACTGGCTGCTCTGGGTCGCCCAGGGGACGCGCGCTACGCAGTTGCTCCGCGGCATCGTGATCCTGTCCGCGCTGGTCTTCTTTCTGGCCAATACCCTTCAGCTCACCACGTTCAACTGGCTGCTGCGGAACCTCTGGCCGGCCCTCGTCGTGGCCATCCCGATCATCTTCCAGACGGAGCTACGCCGGGCGCTCGAGCAACTCGGCCACGCTGGCTCGTGGCTGCGGCCACCGTTCCAGAACGCCACCTCGAACGAGGCGATGGAGCGCATGGTCGACGAGATCGTCCGGGCCGGCGTCCAGCTCAGCCGGCAGCGGTTCGGCGCGTTGATCGTGATCGAGCGCGAGACTGGTCTTCAGGACTTCGCCGATCGCGGCGTCCCGATCCACGGCGATCTCACTCGCCAGCTCCTGATCACGGTCTTCTTTCCCAATTCCCCGCTTCACGACGCCGCGGTGCTCGTCCGGGGAGACCGGATCGTCGCCGCCAGCGTCGTGCTCCCCCTCACCGACAATATCTCGGCGACCGGTCAGCTCGGGACCCGCCACCGGGCCGCGATCGGGATCACCGAGGAATCCGACGCCCTGGCCGTCGTCGTGTCCGAGGAGACGGGGCAGATGTCCGTGGCCCACAACGGCCGACTGATCCGGAACCTCGACCAGGACCGCCTGCGTCGCGTCCTGCGGTCCCTGCTTCGCCTCGACCGCCCGGACAGCCGGGCGCAGAGCTCGTCATGGGCCCAGGCGCTCCAGCAGCGTCTCTCGGAGTCGAACCGGACATCCGGCCGGACCTCGCCGATCGTACCGGACGTGAAGATCGGCACCCCGAAGCCTCCAGTCCGCCATGAGCCAGACACCAGCAAGGTCAGCCAGTGACGAGCCTGTCTCCACATCACGACCCGCCGAAGCGGCACTGACATGGATATCGCGCGCCTCAGACCGACCAGGAGCGTCCTCCTGCGCATGGTCCTCTCCGTCATCCTCGCCGTGCTGTTATGGGGTTGGGTGACCAGTCTGGCGGATCCGGACGAGACCCGGTCACTGCCCAACACCCCGGTCTCCTATGGCGTTCCCGGCGACGGCCTCGTCGTCTCGACGACCGAGATCGTCGCCAGCGTCACTGCCACTGGGCCCGCCTCGGTGATGGACGACCTGACGAGCCGCAACCTCGCGTTGACGCTCGACCTCGGCGGTATCGATCAGCCTGGGACGTATATCGTCCCGATCGTGCCGATCGAGCAGGAGCGGTTCATCGACTACCGGGTAACCCCGTCCACGGCGTCCATCGTGGTCGACGAGATGATCAGTGAGGTTTTCCCCATCACGATCCGGACGGTCCCTGAGGACCTGACGGACCGGCAGGTCCTCGGGCAGCGACTCTCGGCGCCCGAGGTGACGATCAGCGGGCCACGCAGCATCATGGAGACGATCAACGCGGCGCGGGTCGACATCGACATCGCCGGCCAGAACGGCCAGATCGCCATCCGCGCCCCGGTCTATGCCGTCACCACGGACGGGAACCGGCTGGACTCGTCGACCCAGAACGTCAATATCACGCCGTCGATCGTCGAGGCCAGCCTCGATGTCCGTTCGATCGGGCGCGAAGTGACGATCCTTACCTCCGTCAC
>CADCWK010000078.1 GCA_902806375.1 uncultured Thermomicrobiales bacterium | reverse complement strand
CGAGGAAGGGCAGTTTCAGATCTTCGCGGTCAGCCCCGAGGCGATCCAGCTTGCACGCGCCCATCAGATCTAGCCTTTGCTGAACGACACAACAGTCCATCGGTACTTAGCCCATCACGCTAGACTAGCCCGCACGGCGTGATTCTGGAAAATCGCACAGTCCTGACGATGGATCCGGCCATGCCGGGGGAGACTGATGACCATCGTTGATGTCCTACTTTCGCTGGTCGTGCTGATACCGATGGGCGCAGTGGGCGTGGCCGCACTGTGGCGTGCCCGACTGGGGCTGGACCCGCTGGAATGGTTTGCCTACGGGGTCCCGCTGGGTTGGGTCACTTGTTCGCTCGTCCTGCTGGGCGCTACGACACTGATCGGGCAGCTCTCGCTCGCGGTGGTGATCGCCGCCCTGTTTCTCGCGCTGAGCGTGACGTTCGCGCTCTGGTCATCAGCCCCGGTTTCCGCGCCTCGTCCCAGCCGGATCGGCCGGGGCGACCCCGTCGTCGTAGCGGATGCTTACCGGTCGCCATCCGCCGATCCCGTCTTGGCGCAGATGACGGTTGTGGCGCCAAGGACCGAGGCGACGACGGGCGGGACGGGCGCACTGGCCCTCCCCTTCACCGCCGATCTCCCGGAACGATCGGCTCAGCAGTTCCCCGCTGGCATCAGACTCGGCGAGAGGCGGCGGCGCAAGGGTCTGCTGGGGCAGGCCGACGATCTCACCGGGAGCAGTATCGGCGCCTGGGCGATCAACGCGGTCGGTCACGTCCGGGATCACATCAGCCCGTTGCCGGTCATCGTATTTGGTGTGCTCCTCCTGGTCTGGGCCCAGTTCTGGTCCAACGCCGTCTGGTACGAGCCCAATCTCTCGCTCTCGACCACGCATTTTTTCGCCGACTGGCCGCTGCACCTCGGTGATGTCGCCAGCATGGTCTATGGCAACAACTTCCCCATGCAAGCGCCCCGGTTCGCCGGCGAGCCGTATGGATACCATTACCTTGCGACCTTCACCGCTGCCCTGATCACAAGATTCGGCGTCCTGCCCGGTTACGCCCTGGCGATACATAGCCTGTTCGGGATGATTTTCTGCCTGCTGGTGCTGTACGCCTTCGCCCGGCGTCTGCTTCGCCGCACCAGTGTGGCAGTCCTTGGCACCCTGCTCTTTTTTCTTGGTGGCAGTTTCGCCTGGTTATTGACTGTCCAGAAGTTCAATGCCACTGGTGATCTGTGGCAGACATTGCGCTACGACGCATGGGACTTCGGCGGCTACGACCGTGACGGGTTGTTCGCATGGAACCAGGTCATCAGTTATCCGTTTCTGGCGCAGCGGGCCTTCCTGTATGGCATCCCCCTGTTCCTGCTGATCCTGACACTGCTCCTGGTCGGGCTCCGACGTGATAACCAGCGGCTGTTCATTGTGGCAGCGTTGGTGACCGGGACCTTGCCGTTTGCCAATGGCAGCGTCACGCTCGCCCTGCCCATGATCCTGCCGTTCCTGGCGCTTCTTTTTCCCGTCCGGCCCCTCGGACGGACGCCACTCGGCTGGGTTCGTGCCTACCCCATCAACTCGTGGCTGACCTATGGACTGATTGCACTGGCCCTCGCGCTGCCGCAGGTCTACCTGCAGCAGGGCTCGGGAGTGTCTGGTCTCGACATCCAGTGGGCGCCCGGCTGGAACCTGCGGACGACGACCGACGTGGGTAACGAGCCTTGGTGGTGGTACGCCGTCAAGAATTTTGGGTTCCTGCTCGTACTCATCCCGCTGGGCTTCCTGCTCCGGAACGCGCTGACATCGTCGGCCCGGCGGTTGTTGCTCGCGGTCATGCCCCTCTTCCTGATCGCCCAACTCATCACATTCCAGCCGCTGCAGGGCGACAACGCCAAGCTCGTGCTGCTCTGGTATCTCGCCGGAGCCCTGGTCGCTGCGGCCACCATCGGGGAACTGTGGAGGCGGGCTCGGTCAGCCTTCCCGAAGGTCGTCCTTGCGAGTCTGACCACGTCGCTGCTCCTGACCGGCATCCTGATTCATGTCGAACTGATCGCTCAGGACGGGCGCGGCGGGATTGCCCAAAGCGAAGAACTCGTGGTCGGTGAACGGGTCCGCAATGAGACGATGTCAGACGGACTCTTCGCCGTCGGTCAGTGGCATACCAATCCGGTCCTGATGATCGGGGGACGGAGCATTCTCATCGGCTGGGGGCTCCACGTCTGGCCCCATGGGTACGACGCCACTGACCATGAGGCGGCATTGCGCGAGATCATGCGGTACGGACCGGGTGCCGAAGACGCGATTGCCCGGTACGGGGTGGATTACGTGGCGATAACGCCTGCGGAAGTCGAGGATTATGACGCGAACCCCGATGCCTACCTGGTCAACTACCCACTGGCCATATCGGAGGGCCAGTTTCTCATCTTCGCCGTGAGTCCTGAGGCCATCGCGGTTGCCCAGGCCGATGGCGTAGCCGTTCCCGGTAACACGGCGGCACGCCCGGTCGCGCCCGCCGACTCCACTGGCGTCGGCCAGTGACGGTGGGTCGTTCCAGCGTCGCCCGAAACCCGGTGAGTCCGAATCGCGTCGCTGCTGTCCCGATCATCCGGCCGTGATGGTCGAGGGAGTTTCACCGTATGTTCGAGGTCCTGCTCTCGCTCATTTTCCTGGTCGCTCTTGGTGTATCCGGCTTCGTGGCCCTGGCCCGAGCAAGGCTGGGCCTGACCCAGTTGGAACTGGTCGCCTTCGGCTTCCCGGTCGGGATGGTCTTCTGGTCGCTGGTCACGCTCGGGATCGCCTGTATCCTCGGACAGATGAGCCTCGCGCTGGTGCTTGGCATCGGTATCGCTTCGCTGATCGTCGCCATCGTCCTCTACGTCTCCGGCACGTCGGGCGATGGTCCGTGGCCGGGCGGGATTGGCCTGCGGCAGCAGTTCCTGCCATCGAACGCCTCGGTCGGATTCGTGCCGGGGCCAGTGGCGGCCTGGGACGACGATGCGGAGACCGGGACACTGTCATTGGCCGAGGGGATCCGCCGGGCGCTGGCCTGGCGGTGGTTCTGGCCGGTCATCGTCTGCGGTGGCCTGATCCTGCGCTGGGTGTTCCTCTGGGGCGGGATGTTCGAGTTCCGCCCGAACGAGGGGCTGTTCACCGGCCAGATCAACGTGTGGGGGGACTGGCCGCAACACGTCGGTGACGCGGCCTCCTTCGTCTACGGCAACAACTTCCCGCCGGAACACCCCCGGATGGCGGGGGTTCCCTACGCCTACCACTACCTGTCGTCGCTGACAGGCGCGATGTTCATCCACTTCGGGCTGACGCCCTACGTCGCGCTCGCCCTGCACAGCTTCGTGCTGTCGGCCTTCATCGCCATCGGGGTGCTGGCCTTCGCGCTCCGGTTGCTCCGGGACGCCCGCGCGGCCGCGCTGGCCGTCCTGCTGTTCATCCTCGGCGGTGGGTTCGGCTGGGTGCTGATCGCCCAGCTGGCCAATGACAATGGCGACATCCTTGGCACGATCTGGAACCAGCCCTGGGACATCGGCCCACAGAAGGCCAACCGCTTCTGGTGGGAGAACTTCTACCTGTCCAACATTGAGCCGCAGCGGTCAGTCCTCTACGGCCTGCCACTGTCGCTGCTGATCCTGACCCTGCTGCTGATCGCCGTCCAGCGCTGGCGGCTCCGTCTGTTCGTCGCGGCCGGGCTCGTCTTCGGTCTGATGCCGTTCTCCCACCTCGGGGCGCTGCCGGCCCTGGCGGTGGTGATCCCGATGGTGGCGCTGCTGTTCCCGACTGGCCACCTGCGCGGTCCGCTCCGGCAGTGGTACCCGGCCCGGAAGTGGCTGGCGTTCGGGGTCATCGCCGCCGGACTCGCGATCCCGCAGCTGATCCTCCAGCAGATTGGCCAGCCGGCCGTGACGGGCGGCGTCTCGTTCCATTTCGGCTGGCTCAAGGCCGACTTCGAGCCGGCCTGGTGGTTCTGGCTGAAGAACCTCGGCTGGTTCGCACCGCTGATCCTCATCGGACTATTCATGCCGCGCCTGTTCGGCAGCGTTGCCTACCGCTTCCTGCTGGCCTTCATGCCGATCTTCATCGTCTGCAACGTCCTGACCCTTCAGATCGATCCGCTCGACAACATCAAGACCTTGCTCTACTGGCATCTTGCCGTCTGCGTGCTCACCGCCGCGGTGATCGCCCATGCCTGGCGGATGGACCGGAGTCCCGCGGCGCGCGTCATCGTCCTGTCGGTCGTCGTGACGATGTTCTTCTCCGGGTTGCTGGTCAACCTCCAGCAGGCCCGCGGCCTGAACTCCTACCGATGGGAGTCGATCGCGGACATGGAGATCGCCGAACTCGTCCGCCAGCAGACGGCGCCACACACGGTCTTCGTGATCGCTCCCCGTCCCGACCATCCGGTCTCTACCCTGACCGGCCGCCCCGTGCTCATGAGTTACTACTGGTGGCTGACCACCCGTGGCTTCGACGTTGAGCCGCGACAGGAGGCGCTGCGTGACATCTACGCGCTCTCCCCCAGCACCGACCAGCTCATCGCGGAGTACGAGATCGATTATGTCGTCATCGGCCCGACCGAGCGGAACGATTACGAGCCCGATCTCGACGACTGGCGGGAGCGCTTCCCGGTCGCGATCGAGACCGATGAGTACGAAGTGTTCGCGGTCAGCGACGATGCCGAGCGGCGGCTGGAGCGTGATCGGGAACGGGCCCGGCAGGAGCAGGCGGGAACCTCCCTGACCAGCCCGAGCGAGAGCGCGAGTCCGGCGACCTCGCCGTCGAGCGACATCATCGGCGTCTCCCCGAGCCGCCAGCCGGCTACCGCCGCCGGGACACCCATGACCGGCACGACACCGGTAGCCAGCGGGACACCGGCAGTCGCCGCGACGCCGATCGGGACGCCGCTAGCTGTCCCCATGGCCGCGACACCGGTCGACGGCACACCTGTCAGTGGTACGCCGCCGGCTACCCCACTTGCGCCGCTTGAGGTGGTGGCCGCGTCGACTCCGACGCCGGGTGCGACGCGCCCGCCACGCAGGCCGTAGCTGCCTCGGCGGCGGAACGGGCGGTGGCTGCCTACCGGGACCGGAGCCGGTCCAGGCGGAGTTGCCAGACGAGGAGCGCCGCCTCCAGGACGATGTGGCGGGACAGCTTGCTTGCCCCGGCGACCCGGTCGGTGAAGGTGATTGGGACCTCGACGACGCGGCCACCGTTCTGGATGACCCGCCAGGTGGTCTCGATCTGGAAGCCATAGCCGTCGGCCCGGAGGTGATCGAGGTCCAGCCCGGCCAGCGCCTCGCGGCGGTAGACCTTGAAGCCCCCGGTCAGGTCGTTGAGCGGCAACCCAAGGATCGTCCGGGCATACAGTCCGCCGAACCGGCTCAGCACCCGGCGCGGCAGCGGCCAGCCGACGGTCGCTCCGCCCCCGACATAGCGCGACCCGAGGACGAGGTCAGCATCGCTCGCCCGCTCCACCATCGCCGGCAGCCGGTCGACCGGGTGCGACAGATCGGCATCCATCGTCGCGATCAACTTGGCCGAACCAGATAGCACGTGTTGGAAACCCACCACATAAGCGGTCCCCAACCCCTGTTTACCACTCCGGTGCAGGACCTCAATTCGCTTGGGGTGGATCGCGGCCAGGGCGTCCGCTACAGCCCCGGTCCCGTCCGGGGAGTTGTCATCGACGATCACGACCCGGATACCTTGGGCCAACGTCATGAGGCTTTCGAGCAGTTGCGGCAGGTTCTCGCGTTCGTTGTAAGTTGGAACGATTATCACTAGGTCGTTCAGACTGGAGACGATCTCTGCTTGGCCAACGCCGTCCGGACGGTGGACTGCGGGGCTGATTGAGGAGGAGTCCGCGATCATACGTTCCCTACATGTGTTCCGGGCGAATTTGGTTAGGGATTTTACCGAACTGGTCAGAACTACCCGCCAGCATGAAGCGAGAATCATCGCCGCAGCAGACCGGATGCATCGCTAGACGCGAAGATGCCGGCTCCGTACCGGCCTCGCTTGTGAAACGTTCGTGCCTACCGATTGGGGCTATGGACGACAAGCATCCGTTCGCCGTCGGATGTTGTGCCACCCCGAACCTCGTAGAAAACCTCGTTGCCCTGATGGGGGCTCTGATACAACACGACCAGGTCGTCGAGGGGCACGGTATCGGGCGGACTCTGATAGTTGTCGCCAAACCGGTACTTGCCCCACTCATCGACATCGTAAACGACCGGGTTGTCATTCGTGTCGATGAGCCGGTTCTGGACGGTCGACGGATCGGCTTGCTGGCTCCAAAGCAGGAAGATGTACGGCTGGTTGGCATCCGCGATCCAGATCACGTCGTAGTCGTCCTCCAAACTGTTCGCCACGTCGATCGCATCGACGAGGCCGTGGTGGAAGCCCCAGGTCACCGAGTAATCATGTGGGTAGGCGGTGAAGTAGTAGTCGTAGCGGCGGACTGTCTCGAAGCTGGCCGGGATCAGCGCAAGGATGACCAGGAGGGCGACGGCCAGCCGCCGCGATGGGCGAGACAGCACCCGCAGCGACCTGTACAGCGTCCGGATGATCGCGACCAGGGCGAGTCCGCAGACGATCGCGAGCAGCGGGCTCAGCACCGCGGACCGGTTGGCGGCCGGGAACTGGGTGAGGGCGCCTGGTAACGGAGCCAGGACGACCAGCGTCAGCAGGAGCGCTGCCAGCCGGCGATCCGGGAGCAGCGGTCCGGGGCGCCACAGCCGCCAGAGGATGAAGCTGAGCCCGACGACGATCAATGGGGCAATGAAGCGCAGCTCCATCCCGTAGCCGGGCATCGTGTGGGTGGCGTCGCCGTCTCCACTCACGAACAGGAACGTCGGCGAACAGTAGGACCAGTAGTTCTCCAGTAGGAGGCGCGGCCCGAAGTCCTCTAGATTGGTGATCGAGAGGTAGTTGTTGCGGGACCCGATCGCCGGGTCTCGCAGCGTCATGAAGAGCATCGGTCCGGCCAGGAACAGTCCAACGATCACCCCGTAGACCAGCGAGCGGCGAGGGATCTCCAGCACGGGACGCCAGAACAGGAGGACGAAGACAACCATGAACAGCGGAACGTAGAGCTTCATCGTGTGGTAGCTGAGCGATGCTGCACCGATCAGGGCGGCCGAGGCGACCAACCCGGGACCACTCCGGGTCCGGACCGTCCAGAGCAGGCACCATACCGACAGGAGCGTCAGCGCCATGGCAGTGATGGGCAGCAAGGCATAGCGACTGTAATGGACTGCCCAGGGCGAGATCGCCGCCAGCGCCGTCGCGATCGCCGCCGCCCATGGGCTCCGGGTCAGTTCCCGGGTGAGGCCGTAGACGCCGACGAGCATCGCGATGCCGAGCAGCACGGTCACGAACCGGACGACGACAATGTCAAGCCCGAAGATCCCGACGAACGGTGCCATCAAGAAAGTGAGGAGTGGCGACGACCAATCGCCGAACGTCTCGATTACCCAGAACGGGAACGGGTTGCCGTGGTGGTCCCGGCCGGTCTCCCAGACGCTCAGCGCGTCATAGCCGGTGACGGCTTCGTCCTGGTTCATGCCCGGCGGGTTGGAGCGCAACTGGACCAGCCGGAGGAGGGTCCCGATCATCAGGCTGATGATCAGCAGCGACTGTGGGGGACCGAACCCCTCCCATCGGGCCTCTGCCCACCGGCGGAGGAGCCGCCCCGGTGAGTGGGAAGAGGCCAGCGACACCGTTGGCCTCTGGCGTGGAGTCGACGCCGCCTCGGGTGCTGGCTCAGGGACGGGGTGAGACCAACGGCGACCTGGACGCCGCCCGCTGGGGCGGTCCGGGGTGGCTGAGCGCCGCTGTGGACGGACGACGACTCGGCGGATCGCCCCTGTCGCTTCAGCCGACGCGCCGTTTGAGCTCGCGCTCGAGACCTCGACGATCCGGTTGCCACGGGAAGCCTTGATGTCCAACGAGTGGGCCTCCGACGAAGGCAATGGGACGGATAGGGTCTCGGAACGGTCTGGGGATCAGCGGACGGTCCAGCCCGGGAACCACGTCCGCAGGTCGAGGCCGTCGCTGGTCAGCTGGGTGGCGGCGTAGATCGGGAACAGGAAGGCGAAGACCAGCACCGCGACCACGACGTACGTCACCGCCCCGCTGCGCAGTGTCAGGGTCCGTGGCGTCCGGAGCAGCCCGGCCGCCATCGCCAGCGCGACCAGCCCGAACAGCACCACCGGGATGCCGTAGTTACCCCAGGCGCGGTAGCCCTCCGCCGTCGTCTCGTCGTTGGTCAGCGGGTACTTCGAACCGAAGAAGACGGCGATCTGGATCAGCACGCCCACCCCGAAGACCGCCAGCGGCGCCCACCGCAGCGCCCGGCCGCTCAGGGACACGTTCCGGTTGCGCCAGCCGTACTCGACCAGCGTGGCGATCCCGATCACGCCGAACGGGACCATCGGCAGGAAGTGGTACTGGAAGGCGCCGCGGGGCGACTGCGACCAGATCAGCCACTGCCCGAAGAAGCCGATCAGGAGCACGAT
>CADCWK010000077.1 GCA_902806375.1 uncultured Thermomicrobiales bacterium | reverse complement strand
GTGCTTTGGCGGATTACACCTCACCCGGGAGTCTGCCGTTGCACCAGGCAAGGATGCAGGCGCGAAGGACCCAGCGCTCTACCGGGTCGTCGGGCAGTCCGTCCCCCGGGTCGATCTGCTGGCCAAGCTGACCGGTGGCGCGGCCTACGTCCACGATCTGAAGCTGGAGGGGATGCTCCATGCCCGCGTCATCCGGCCCCTCGTGCGGACGGTCGACGGAGTCGGTGCGTCGCTGGTGTCGGTCGACGAGTCGTCCCTAGACGGCTTGCCGGGGATCGTCGCCATTGTCCGGTCCGGCGACTTCCTCGGCGTCGTCGCGGAGACGGATGCCCAGGCACTGGCCGCCGGCCAGGCGCTCCGGGTGACATGGTCGGCGCCCGCCCCGCTGCCGGACTTCGCGCGCCGCTTCGACGATTTCCGCCGGTCGCCGACCGTGCTGGAGACCGTGCTGTCCACCGGCGACCCCGACGCGGCGTTCGCCCGGGCGACCCGGACGGTCGCCGCGACCTACCGGCACCCGTGGCAGGCGCACGCGTCGATCGGGCCGTCCTGCGCCATCGCCGATGTCCGGCCGGACGGCGCGACGGTCTGGTGCGCGTCGCAGGGGGTCTTCGCGCTGCGGGAGGCGCTCGCGCCGGTACTGGGCCTGCCAGAGGACGCGGTCCGGGTCGTCCATATGGAAGGACCGGGCTGCTACGGGCACAACGGCGCCGACGACGTCGCGGCCGACGCGGCGCTGCTGTCGCAGGCGGTCGGGCGGCCCGTGCGTCTGATCTGGTCGCGGCAGGGCGAGTTCGCCTGGGAGGGCAAGGGGCCGGCGATGGTCTCGGAGGTCCGGGCTGGCCTGGACGAGACGGGCACGATCGTCGCCTGGCACTACGATGTCTGGACGCCGACCCACTCGACCCGGCCCGGTGGCCAGCCCGGCAACCTGCTGGCCGGGCAGCTCAAGGCGCCGCCGGTCCCGTTCGCGCCGCTCGGCCGCGGCGGCGGGACGCGCAACGCCCTGACCAGCTACACGCTGCCCGACCAGCGCGTCACCGCCCACTGGGTCATCGACCCCGCCCTGCGCCCCTCCGCCCTGCGCAGCCTCGGCGGACTGGCCAACACGACCGCGAACGAGTCGATGATGGACGAGCTGGCCGCGCTGGCCGGAGCGGACCCGGTCGCCTTCCGGCTCCGGCACCTCGATGACCCGCGCGCCATCGCTGTCATCGAGGGCGCGGCCCGGCTGGCGGGCTGGCGACCCCAGCACCCAGCCAGTCGCACTCCGATATCGACCGACGTCCGTGACGCCGCGCTCACGGGCCGGGGGATCGCCTTCGCCCGCTACGAGACGGCCTACGCCTATGTCGCGGTGGTCGCCGAGGTCGCGGTCTCCCCGGAGACCGGCGAGGTCCGGGTGACGCGGGTCTGCGTCAGCCACGACTGCGGCCTGATCGTCAACCCGGACGGCGTCCGTAACCAGGTCGAGGGCAACGTCATCCAGGGCGTCGGCCGGGCGCTGTTCGAGGAGGTGACGTGGGATGAGACGCGGGTCACGTCGCTGGACTGGGACACGTACCGGATCATGGGGTTCGACGATATCCCGGAGATCCGGATCGACCTGATCGACCGGCCGGACCAGCCGTCCTGGGGCGCCGGCGAAGGCGCGATCTGCCCGGTCGTCGCCGCGGTCGGCAACGCGATCGCCGATGCGACGGGCGTCCGTCTCCGGACGGTCCCATTCACCCCGGATCGCGTCAGGGGGGCGTTGATGCCCAGGTGGTCCGGTGAAGCTGGCTGACCGGAAGGACATGGCCATCCGAGCCGGTCAACCGGATGGTCCTACCGAATGAGAAGCCGGGTCGTATCGCCTTCCAGTCCCTTTGCTGCGACCATGTTCCCCATTGGACCCACTAGTGATCGCCCGGCATGTGAGGGGTAGTGCGTGACAGCACAACCAGTCTGGGTCGGCGCGTACCGGATCGGTTTCGCCCTCCTCGCCCTGTCTGCGGTCGCCTTCCAGTTGTTCCGCGGGCTCGACCGGGATCCGACCTTCCGGGTCGGCAACTTCTTCAGCTTCTTCACCATCGAGAGCAACATCTTCGCGGCGGTCGTCCTGCTCACCTTCGGGCTCGGCCGCGTCGGGACGCGGCCCACGCGGACCGCCGAACTCGTCCGCGGGGCGGCTGTCGTGTACATGGTCACGACCGGGATCGTCTACGGGACGCTGCTCGACGGCGGTACCGACCCGCTCGGCCTCTCGTCGCCGTGGGATGACAACGTCGTGCACCGGATCTTCCCACTCGTGCTCCTGGCCGACTGGCTGATCAGCCCACCGGCAGTCCGGTTCACGTTCCGGGACGCCATGGTGTGGCTGGTCTTCCCGATGGCCTATCTCGTCTACTCGCTGGTCCGTGGTCCCATCGTCGACTGGTACCCCTACGGATTCCTGGACCCCGACCGCGGCGGCGGTTACGCCGGAGTGGCCGCTACCGCGGTCGGGATCGCGGCCGGGGTGATCGCGATGACGTGGCTGGTCACGTGGGTCGGGCAGCGGCGCCGGTTCACCACGCCGCCGGCGCCGGGCTGATCGCGACGACGGCGGTGCGAAAGTCGGCATCCCGTTCGGGTCGGACTGATACGGGAATCCGCGGTCCGTTCCGTGCGAATTAACCCGGCACGGAACGATCGGGTGGACACACGATTGCGTGCGGCTTCATCATGGGCGCCGTACAGGCCAGCCGGCCACGTCTCCGGTCAGTCGAAATCCGTCCGGTCAGCCTCATCGCAGGCCGGACTCCGGTCGAGACCCGGATCGACCGGGGCGGGGTGATCCACTGGAGGCGATGCGTCCGGTGACTGACCGTGTCCCCGACTCGCCGTCGTCAGTCCCGGTCCGGAGGCAAATGGGCCCCGGCCGCCCGATCATCACAAGGGATTCCATGAGCGCCAGGACAGCTATCATCATCGGCGGAGGCCCGGCTGGCCTGACCGCGGCCCTCGAACTCCTCGAGCGGACGGACATCACGCCCGTGGTCTACGAGGCCAGCGACGCCCTCGGCGGGATCTCGCGGACCATCAACTACAAGGGCAACCGGATGGACATCGGGGGCCACCGGTTCTTCTCGAAGTCCGACCGGGTCATGACCTGGTGGCAGAAGATCATGCCGCTCCAGGGGGCCGAGGACGGCGCCACCGGCCCGACCGAGATCACCTACCAGCGCAAGACCCGCAGCGTCATGCTGCCGACCAACGGGCCGCACCCGGACGCCACCGACGACGTCATGCTGATCCGGCGCCGGCTGTCGCGGATCTACTACCTGCGCAAGTTCTTCGACTACCCGATCTCGCTCAACGCCGAGACGATCCGCAACCTCGGGCCGGTCCGGATCGTCAAGATCGGCGCGAGCTACGTCCTCGCCCGGGTCCGGCCGATCAAGGACGAGAAGTCCCTCGAGGACTTCTTCATCAACCGCTTCGGCAAGGAGCTCTACAAGACCTTCTTCAAGGACTACACCGAGAAGGTCTGGGGCGTCCCCTGCAAGGAGATCGGCGCCGACTGGGGCGCCCAGCGGATCAAGGGGCTCTCGGTCGGGTCGGCCCTGATGCACGCGGCGAAGAAGCCGTTCCAGCGCGCCTCCTCGATCAGCCAGAAGGACACCGAGACCAGCCTGATCGAACAGTTCATGTACCCCAAGCTCGGTCCCGGCCAGATGTGGGAGATCGTCGCCGACCGCATCCGGGCCGAGGGTGGCCACGTCCACCTGCGGCACCGGGTGGTCAGCATCACGAACGAGGGTGACCGAATCACGAGCGCGACCATCTGCAATGAGGAGACCGGGCAGGAAGAGGTCGTCACGGGCGACTACTTCTTCTCGACGATGCCGATCAACGAGCTGCTCCAGTCCTTCACGGGCGAGGTGCCGGCCGACGTCAAGCACGTCTCCGACAACCTGCCGTACCGTGACTTCATCACGGTTGGCGTCCTGGCCAAGCGGCTGGCCCTGCCCGACGGCGAGGGACCGACCAACATCGTCCCGGACAACTGGATCTATATCCAGGAGAGCGACGTCAAGATCGGCCGGCTCCAGATCTTCAACAACTGGAGCCCCTACCTCGTCGCCGACCCGAACACGGTCTGGATGGGGCTGGAGTACTTCTGCTACGAGGGCGACGAGCTCTGGTCGATGGCCGACGACGCCTTCTTCGACTTCGCCGTCGCCGAGCTCGACAAGATCGGGATCATCGACCGCAAGGACGTCCTCGACGGCACGGTCGTCCGGGTCAAGAAGACCTACCCGGCCTACTTCGGCGTGTTCAAGGACTTCGACAAGGTCCGCGAGTACACGGACCGCTTCCCGAACCTGTTCCTGCTGGGCCGGAACGGGATGCACCGCTACAACAACGCCGACCACTCGATGCTGACGGCCATGACGGCGGTTGACAACATCGTCAACGGCCAGACCGACAAGGCCAACATCTGGTCGGTCAACACCGAGTCCGACTACCACGAGGCGAAGCAGGAGCAGGAGCAGCAGGCCTAGCGCCCGCCACGGTCCCAACCTCTGCGAGGAGACACCCCGGTGGCCGGTCTGCCCCCGGGGTGTCTCCTCGCCCGGCGGGTGTCCGCTGGGGGCTAGCTGAACGGCTGGCCCCATCGCTCCCGGTGGGCGATCTCGGCCAGCGGCTTGCGGGACTTCTGCCCCTTGCCGCCGGGGTCGGTCGGGTAGCCGAACGGCACGATGGCGAGCAGGTCGAGGTCGTCCGGGATACCGAGGATCGGCCTCGCCGCGTCGATCAGGCCGGTGAACCCGACCCAGTTCCCCCCGACGCCCTCGGACCAGGCCGCCAGCAGCATCGACTGGATGGCCCGGCTGGCATCGGAGACCGCCGGCGGCGTCCGGTCGATGACGACCGCGATCGCGAGCGGCGCCCCGGCGATGTAGGGACCATGTCTGGGCAGGGCCTCACCCAGTTGGCGCAGCGTGTCGCGGTCCTGCACGACGACGAAATGCCACGGCTGCTTGTTGGAGGAACTGGCCGTCAGATGGGCCGCCTCAACGATCCGGTTTACGGTCGCCTCGGGGATCGGCTGGTCGGTGTAGGAACGGACCGCGAGCACGGTCCGGATCGCCTCGAATGTTTCCATGACGCACGTCCCTCGGTTGATCAGGGCTGATCGAACGACCCGACGACCAGTACTCCCACGGCAAAGCCGCCGCCCCCGCGGGCGCCATCGACGACCGCATCTTACGCATCGTAAGACCAGAGCGGCCCGGTGTCACCCCGGTCATACGGTTGGGTATCCCTGGCGCTTCTGGCGCCAGGAGCCTGTCGCTCCGCGCGACGGCCGGCGCTGCTCACCGATCCGCGACCACCGTTTACCCCCCGATATTCCGGCGTCATCGGCGCATTGACCTCTCGCCGGTATCGTGGCGACGGGGTGGTGACATCGATGCCACCGCCGCCGGATCACCGTGGTGTGACGACCCCGGCGATCCGGCCCTGCGCGTCGTGACCAACCCCCGTGGCCCAGGCGGGTTCCCCGGCAGGATGACGCGTCGAAGCGATCTCCGCAGCACCAGCGCGCCCGGTGTCCGCCACCCATTCCCATGCCACCTGCCCGGACGATCCGCCGGGTGGGTGAAACCATGCAGACGCTGGGTCCCAATCCGCCCTTGGCCCAGACAAACGGGTGATATCGCTCATTCCAATCCCGCGTCGGAAGCCTACGATCAGGTCAGGACGTACCTGTCGGATGCGTCGGACGGACATGGTGGGTACCGCAGGGAGAGCGTGACATGGCACAGCAGATCGTCGTCGATGAGTCGACCCGGACGACGCCGGATTTCGATGCCATCAAGCAGCGTCAGCAGAAGATGTGGGGCAGCGGCGACTACGCGATGATCGGGGTGACCATCCTGTACATGAGCGAGGTCCTGGTCGAGGCGATGCAGCTTCACGCGGGTTCGCGGGTTCTGGATGTCGCCACCGGCAACGGCAACGCGGCGCTCGGCGCGGCGCGGCGCCTCTGCGACGTCGTCGGGGTCGACTATGTCCCGTCGCTGCTCGAGCAGGCCCGCCGCCGGGCCGAGGCGGAGGGGCTGTCGGTCATGTTCCAGGAGGGCGACGCGGAGGCCCTGCCGTTCCCGGACGCGAGTTTCGACGTCGTGCTCTCGACGGTCGGCGTGATGTTCGCCCCGGACCAGCAACGGACGGCGGACGAGCTCGTGCGGGTCTGCCGCCCGGGCGGCAGGATCGGGGTGATCAACTGGACGCCCGACAGCCTGACCGGCCAGCTGCTCCGGCTGGTTGGCTCTTACGTCCCGCCACCGGCCGGGCTGTCGCCACCGACGCGCTGGGGGACCGAGGCGGGACTGCGGGAGCTGTTCGGCGACCGGGTCACCATGCAACTCACCCAGCGCGAGCAGGTCTTCCGTCACCGCTCCCCGCAGCACTTCGTCGAGTTCTTCCGCACGTACTATGGTCCGACGGAGCGCGCCTTCGCGACGATCGAGACGGCTGAGGCCGATCGGCTCTACGCCGACTTCATCGCCCTGATCGAGCGGTGCAACACCGCCACCGATGGGACCGTGGTCGCTCCGTCAACCTACCTGGAGATGATCGCCACCCGGACCTGAGGCGACCGGTACCCGCTGGGCAAGGAATGGGAACCCACCGGTGACGACGCCGGTGGGACCCCTCCTCGTGGTTCCCATTCGCCCTCCGCCGCACCGTCGTAGGCCCCGCTCCGTGAGGTGCTACCAGGTCGGGCGGAGTCGGAGCGGCGGATCACCACCCCCGCGCTCGTCGATGAACGCGCGGAGCCCGGACCTGACCGCCGCCATCGCCTCGGCCCCGATCAGGTGTTCCCACGCCCGCTGCTGCTCCGTCCAGAGCTGGATCGACGCCGCCACCGCCTCACGTCCCCGGTCCGTCAGGATCACCCGGCGTAGCCGGGCATCTGTCGGGTCCGGCTGTCGCGTGACGTAAGCGAGCCGCTCCAGTTCATCGACCATCTGCCCGGCCGCCTGCCGGGACACGCCGAGGTGATCGGCCAGCTCTACCCCGGTCGCCCCTCCATGGGACGCGATTAGCTGGAAGGCGAAGCCATGCGCGGGCCGCAGGTCGCCGAAGCCCAGTCCCGCCAGGCGGGCATGGATTTCCTCGGTCATGAGCCGGGACGTGAGCAGGACCAGGACGGCCAGTTCCATGCGACCCCTCATCCTCTGGTGTCACACGATTCGTCAAGCCACTTGACAGCATATCACTGGTTCGCTACTCTCCCATCAGGTTGTCAAGCTGATTGACAACATATTGGAGGAGAGGACCAGGTGGCCGTGAATCGTCGCGCGGACGCGCAGATCAGTGAGACGCCGAATGGCGTGATGTGCACCCTGGCGAGCCCGGCCCGGCATGGCTCCGCCATCGCTGTCTGGGACGTCACGCTCCAGCCGGGCGCCAGCGGTCCGGATCACTGGATCGACGTTGACCAGGTCTACGTCGTCCTGTCCGGCAGCCTGAGAGTCGCCATCGATGGGATCGACGAGACAGCGTCGAGCGGCGACTCGGTGGTCATCCCCGACGGCGCCCTGCGCCGGATCGCCACGGCTGGCAACGACCCCCTCACCGCCCTGGTCTCGATGCCCGCTGGCGGTCAGGTCTCGACCCCATCTGGGAGTCACTCCGGCAAGTTGCCCTGGGCCAGCTGACGTCTCGTCCGTCTCGGTCGCGGGGATGTCGTACCCGGGAGACCGATCCCCGGCACGCGTGAGCCGCGGATCGGTCGGAGGCCGAACGGGTGCCCCTGGGGGATCATCGCGTGCCACCTGCCCGCCGGGAACGGACGGATCACCCGGTCGGCGCTGCGGGCGGGTTCCCAGGGCCAGGCTATGGGCTCGCGGCCGTGAGCGGAACGAAGTAGACGTCACACCGCAGATCCTCCCCGGCCAGCAAATCGAGGGCGAAGAGCTGACCACCGGCCTCGCTGTCCTGTGGGGCGAGCGACACGTCACGACCGTCGCTCGATGTGCACGCGGCCGCCGGAGCCGCGAAGCCACCGGAGCCGACGACATCGTTGGGGGCGATCGCCTGCAGGATGACGGTCCCCGGTGCCGCGCCGCCCGGGTCCAGCGGGTCGATCAGACCATCGCTGCCGGCGACCGCCACGCCGCTCTCCGGAATCCGGGTCTCCCCAACCGCGAGGGTGTAGCCGGCTCCCACCGCCGGGGTGTCGTAGCAGTCACCGAAGTAGTCCTCCCCGGCATAGTTCACCGGACAGATCGCGCCGTAAATCGTGATTGTCTCGGTCCCCGGCTCCCCGGCCCGGATCTCAGGGGGCGTCTCAGCGATCGCCGTCGGCGTCTCGCCGGTTGACTCCTGGCTGAGGCCAAGACCTGGCAGGTCCGGAACGAAGCCACGCAGGTACGCCACGCCTCCCCCCACACCCAGCAGCAGGATCAATACGGCGCCGATGACGCACCCTACCCTCTTCATGCCCGTCCGTTCGTCCCTGGCTCCGGGCATCCTCGCCCCGCGTCGACATCAGGTCGGTGACCATGCGTCTGGCATGCCAGTCCCGGCACTGGTGGACCCGTCACCCTCGATCCACTCCCGTACGGCCGCCAGAACGATCGCTTCGTCCCG
>CADCWK010000076.1 GCA_902806375.1 uncultured Thermomicrobiales bacterium | reverse complement strand
GGAACTCCGGGGACCCGGGCCAGGCCATCGCCCTGGCGATCGTGGCCATCGTCGCGGTCGCGGGGGCGGGCCTCGCGACCCGCCGGCTGGCCACGCCGAGGCGCTGATCGCCGCGGCTTCCTCACCTGCTGGCAGTCGACCGCAATGGGCGCCGGTTCCCGGGTGGGGACCGGCGCCCTCTGTGTCCGGTATCCCGGCGACTCGGGGTGGTATCCCGGGCCACGCTCTCGTCGATCGGTGCGCTCCCTGTCCCCGGTGCACTCGGTTCGCTCGGTGTGCGGGGAGCGGGCCCGGCTGCCGCCCGCCACGCAAATCGCTGGGTTGGCGGTCCGGGCGGTGGGTAATGGGCGGTGGGCGGTCCGGGCGGACCTCGTCGCCTCATGACCGGTGCCGATGATGGTGTCCCTGCGGCGGGGCAGTGACCTGGGGGTGCGACCCGTGGCAGCCCGACGAAGCGGCGTCAGGTGAGGGACACGACGACGTCCACCGGGACCAGTCCCGGTGGACGTCGTCGTGTCCGCATGAAGAGATGTAGCCCGTCTCTACTGGTCGCCGGGACCGATCGCGGCGGGCCGGGTGGGGGCGGGCGGTTCGTCATCCTCGACGGCACCGGTGGCCGATCCGGGGGCGGCGGAGCGGCGAAGCTGCTCGGCGGTCCACTTCGGCCCGACCGCGGGTCGGCTGCCGGTCGTCTGGCTGGCGGGCCCAATCGGGGCACTGTCGGGCCGGTGCGCGACGCCGGCCGTCGCCCGGCCGGTCGGGGCGGGAGGGGTACCGGACGGCCGTTCCCCGCGAGCCGGAGCGGGGGCCGCGGACGCCGGTGCGGGCGACTGCGTGGCAGCGGCCCGCCGGTCGTAGCGGCCGATCGGCGGGGCGGTCACGGTGGAGGTGCTGCCGGTCGGGCCCATCCCGGATGGCGCCGTGGCCATCGGTATCCCGGTGGCGGAGCCGGCGGGGTCGTTGCCAGTCGCGCCACGAGGGTCACCGTCACGCGACGAGACCCGCATCCAGCGCCAGGCCGGGATCGGCCCGCGGCCGGGCCGGGGCTGCTTGGAATCGCGGCGCTCGTCGAGGAACGTCGTGACGATGACCTGGACGAACGCCGCGATCGGGATCGCGAGTAACGTCCCGACGATGCCGTAGAACTCGGCTCCGGCGGTGATCGCGATGAAGACAGTGAGGGGCGTCAGGCCGACGGCGCCGCGCATGACGCGGGGGACCAGCACCCAGTTCTCCGTCATCTGGAGGAAGACGACGAAGATCGTCGTGATGAGGGCCATCTCGAACGACACCGTCAGGGCCAGGATGACGGCCGGGATACCTCCCAGCCAGGGACCGAGCACCGGGATGATCTCGGTGATCGCCGCCCAGATCCCGAGCACCGGCCAGAACGGGACGCCGATGATCCCGTACCCGATCGCCGCCACGACGCCGATGATCAGACAGAGCGTCAGCTGGCCGCGCAACCAGCCCCCGACCTTGGCTTCGGCGTCGTCCCAGATCCGGGCGACCCGCTGCTGCATCCGGGGCGAGATCTCGTTGAGGATCACCGTGCGGATGAACGACCGCTCCATCAGGTAGTAGAAGGTGATGACCAGCGTGGCGAAGAGCCCGATGATCCCGCCGACGGCGGACGTCAGCACGTTGACCGCCGTCTCCTGCTGGGGCTCGGGCGGGTCTTCCAGCCGGCCGATGGCGCTCCCGAGGAGCTCCTGCCCGGTCCCGTTCAGGAGCGGGTTGCTGCTCGATTGCCAGTCGGCCCGGAGGTCGGCCAGCCGGATCGGCGCCTGGTCGACGAAGATGTCGACCTGCTCCCGGACACTGGGGGCGATCAGGAAGCCGAACAGGACCAGCACGCCGATGAAGCTCAGGTACAGCAGCAGGATCGCCAGCCCCCGCGGGATCATGAGCCGCTTCTCGAGGAACTGGACCGGACTCGCCAGCGCCGTCGCCAGCACCAGCGACACGAGGATCAGGATCAGGATGAACTGGACCTGCATCAGCATGTAGCCGATCAGCAGGACGAGGAACAGCGAGACGGCCGTCAGGCCGCCCCGGCGCTCCGGCTGCTCCGGCTGGGACTCCGGGATGAGCTCCCGCTCCTGACCGCCGATGTCGGTCGTGGTCGCCATCTCCCGTTACGCCTTTCGCCGGATGGCGCCCGGCTGCACCGCCGCGAGGCTGGACCGGTCGCTCACCCGCCAGAACCGCGGGTCGAGCGGGTCGGCCGGCTGCCGCTGCTCGTCGCCCGACAGGGCGCCCCAGACCGTCGTGAAGGCGAACGTCTCCTCGCCGTCGACGATCAACCGGCGGACCGGGCCGAACGGCCGGTCGACGCCGAAGATCTCCCGTGGTGGGCGCTTGACGATCTCGGCCTGGAACCAGCCATGGTCGTAGCAGAACCCGGCGTGGACCTGCCAGACGATGTCGGCGGTCACCCCACCGATATCGCGGATCACCACGCGGTCGAGCTCGTTCTGACAGATCGGGCAGCGCAACGGGGTGACGGGTCGGCCGGAGACACTCATCGGATCACCTGGGGGACGCACTGGCGGCGGGTAGGGAGCTGTCGGTCGTCACCATGTGACCGACCGTTGCCGGGGCCTTGCCCGCTCAGGGGACGGACGCCGCGCTTCACGGGGTATGGTACTCGGATCGTCGCACCGGCGGCGGCCACCCGGCGATGGTCCTGATCCTCCGTGACGGCGGGTCCGCGGGGCCGGTCGTGGGGTCTCCTTCCCGTGGCTGGGCCGACCGGGCCCGCCCGGACCGCCGGTGGTCGCTGGCGTGCCGTACAATCGCGCAAAGCCGGCACCCGGTCTCGCCCCTTTCCCCAGGAGGATGCTCACCAGATGGCGAACGAAGACCTCATCAATCGCATGATCGCGACGTACCGCGACCTCAACCTCCTGATCCGGCCGATCCCGGAGGCCACACTCACCGGGCGCGGCGGTGGCGGCGAATCCGTCCGCGATCTGATCATGAAGCTCAAGGACGCCGAGCTGCGCTTCACCCAGGGCACGAAGGAACTGTTGACTGGCCAGACGATCCCCGATGAACTCGCCGAGGACGCGCCCATCCTTGGCCTGGAACATGAAAGCGATCCGACCCGGGTCGTGTTGTCCCAGTTCGGGACCGCCCGCGAGTCGACGCTGGCCATGCTCCGCGAGATGACCGAGGAGCAGTGGGCCGCGACCGGTTCCGGTGGCCGGACGATGACGGCACGGGTCGGACTGCTGCTCGAGAGCGACCAGCATGTCCTCGACCGCGTCCAGTCGCTCGTCGGCAAGGCTGCGGCCCACGTCTGATCCCGTGTCCGGCCCGTCGTTCGGTCCGCCGAACGGTCCCCGTCCGGGCCACCAAGGAGTCCCCGTTGTCGGTGCCCAACTCGCCTCGCATGTCCGAGCGCCCCCGTGTTCCCGATCCTCACGCCGTGGACCTGCCCTGGGCGCTCGGGCGGGTGCGGGACTGGCTGCTCGGTCCCTCCCCATTGATCGTGAACCTGTCGCTGCTGCTCTTCGCCGTCATCGGGTCGGTGCTCTGGCGGCTCAGCCAGGACCCGGACGGGCTCGCCCTGCCGGGCTGGGCCGTCGTCTGGGGGGTCCTCGTCGCCATCCACGCCGGGATCGTCGTCGCCTGGGGGACCCTGCACGCCTGGCGGACCCCACGGCGCCGGCCGGTCTATTACCGGGATATCCCCGAGGACCAGCGGTCCCGCTCCCGGTCGTCGACCACCGGCCAGCGAGTCGCCGCGCAACCGTCGTCCGCCCCCGCCCCCGCCGCCGGGTCGCTCTCGAGTTGGCAGGGCGTCCTTGCGCCGGTGACCCCCTTCCCGACGCTGCGCGGCACGGACCCGACCGGACCGGTCCGCTCGGGAACGGGGCTCCCCGCGGCACCGGACCATGCCGACGTGACGGTGATCCCTCCCGCGGTTCCCGCCGCGACGCCGCCGGCTGCCGCCGCGGCGCCGGTACGACCGGCCGTAGCCGCGCGGGACTCGGCCCTCGCTGACGTCCGAGATGTCCTCGCGAACGACCAGCCCCTGTGGCGTCGCTGGCGCCGCCGGACGGCGGACCGGAGTGACCTGGCCCCCCCTCCGATCGACGCCGCCGATTCGTGGCTGGCGCCGTTCCCCGGCGCGCCGCCCGTGACACGATCACCGCTGGCCACGCCTCCCCCGGCACACGCGACGACCGATCCCTGGACCGCACCGGGGACACCGCCGGGTCAGGGAGGCGATCGCTGGCCGGCCCCGGCGACTGCCGGGAGCGGCACCGTCCCGGCACCCGCTCGGCCAGCCGAACCCGAACAGATCCCCTCGCTGGCCGCGATGCTGCGGTCGAGCAACCTGACCTCGATGGCCGACGCGCCGATCTCGGATGGGCAGCCACGATCGACGGTCGGCAGCCCAGGCCCGGCGCCGCTGCCTGAGGTGCCCCTGCCACCGGCGCCGACACCACTGGCGGGACGCCCGACCGGCGTCCCACAGCGACCCGCGACGACCGCCCTGTTCACCGCCTTCGGGATCGACGGCGACGGCCGGCCGGTCCGTCCGGCGCCGGAGGAGGACACGGCGGCTCCCCCTCCGGATGCCGCACAGGGACCCCGGCGCCCCGAGCCACGGCGACCCGGTCCGCGATGACCGGCTCTCCGGCGGGCGTGCCCACCCGTGATTTCACTGTCGCGGTCTTCGTGATCGACGCCGGCCGGGTGCTCCTGCACTGGCACCGAAAGCTGGCCCGCTGGCTCCCACCGGGCGGGCACATCGAACCGGACGAGATCCCGGATGACGCCGCCCTCCGTGAAGTCCTGGAGGAGACCGGCCAGCGAGTCCGTCTGCTGGGCGAGCGCGGGTTGGGGATCGATGACCCGGCGCTCCCGCGCCAGCTCGTCCAGCCGATCGGCATCCAGCTGGAGGACATCGGGCCGGGCCACCAGCACATCGACCTGATCTACGTCGCCGAACTCATCCCTGGCGTGGTGCAGGATCCGCTTCCCGGGGGGGCCGGCTGGTATGGTCCGCACCAATGGCCAGCGCTGGGCCTGACGGCCGAGGTCACGGGCTGGTGCGAGCGCGCCGTCGCGACCCGGGTCTGATCGGTCCCTGGCCTCTGGTCCCACGGCTGGCTTCCCAGCGCGACGATGGCGCGGCCAACGGACCGCCGCGACGCCCTCAGCCCCCGTGTCGCTCCTGGAGCCATGCCTGGACGTCGAAGGCATCCTCGTCGCGTGGCCGGAGCTTCCAGACCCCGTCCGGCTGGAGCTCGTGGGCGTTGACGGTGTCCCGGAGGAAGGCGGGCAACAGCTCGCCCCAGACGTAGTTACGGATCCGCGGCGTCTCCAGCGGGAACAGCAGCTCCACGCGCCGGTCCAGGTTGCGCTCCATCAGGTCGGCGCTGCCCAGGTACACCTGCGGGTCTGTCTCGCCGCCGTTGGCGAAGGCGTAGATCCGGCTGTGCTCGAGGAAGCGCCCGACGATGCTGAAGATCCGGATGTGCTCGCTCCAGCCCGGCACGCCCGGTCGCAGCGAGCAGATCCCGCGGATGATCAGGTCGACCCGGACACCGGCCCGGCTGGCCGCGTAGAGGGCCCGGATCGAGTCCCGGTCAACGAGCTGGTTCATCTTGAAGATCAGGTGACCCTTGCCCGTCCGCTGATGGGCGGCGATCTCGTTGGCGATCGCTTCGAGGATGTGCCGCCTCAGGTTGACCGGCGCCGTCCAGATCTTCCGGTAGTCCTTCTGCTCGCTGAAACCGGTCAGCGCGTTGAACAGCTCGGCGACATCGGCCCCGAGCCCCTCATCGGCGGAGAACAGGCCGAGGTCCTCATAGGTCCGGGCCGTCGACGCGTTGTAGTTGCCCGTCCCGAGGTGGACGTAGCGTCGCATCCCGTCCCGCTCCCGGCGGACGACCATCGTCGCCTTGCAGTGCGTCTTGAGCCCGGCCAGACCGTAGGCGACGTGGACACCGCGCCGCTCCAGCGCCTCGGCCCACTGGATATTGCTCTCCTCGTCGAACCGGGCGCGGAGCTCGACCAGTACCGCGATCTGCGTGTCGTCGTCGCGGGCGTCGATCAGTGCCGGGATGAGCGGCGAGTTCCGGCCCAGCCGGTAGAGCGTCTGCTTGATGGCCACGACGTCCGGATCCGTCGAGGCCGCCCGGATGAAGTCGACGAAGGCGTCGAAGCTCTGGTAGGGATGATGGACCAGCAGGTCTCGCTCCCGGATGGCGGCGAAGATGTCGGCCGCCTCCTCGCGCTCCTTGCCGTTCCGGGAGAACCGGAACCGTTCCGGGGTGAACGGTGGGTCCTTGAGGTCTGGCCGGTCGAGCCGGAGCAACTCGAAGAAGCTGTCCGGCGTGAGGGGTCCATCGACGACGTAGACGTCCTCCGGCAGGGCGTGCAGCTGGTCCTGCAACCATTCCCGGACCCGCTGCGGCATGGCCGGCGTGACCATGATCCGGACGACCGGACCGAACGGACGCTGGTTGAGTGTCTCCCGCATCACGGCCATCAGGTTGTGACGATCGTCGTCCTCCTCCTCCGGCTCGATGTCGGCGTCGCGCAGCACATGGAACGGGTAGACCGCCTGGACCGCGACGCCGGGGAACAGGCGCTCGATGTTGACACTGATGACGTCCTGCAGCCAGACGAGCCGGATATGGCCGGCCGGGACCGGAGTCGTCTCCGGCTCGGGATCCCCGTCGCGGCGGACGGGGAGGAGGCTGGACAGCGTCGCCGGGATCTTGATCCGGGCATAGCGTTCGGTCTCCTCGGAGCGCAGGACGACGATCAGGTTGAGGCTGCCGCCGGAGACATGGGGGAAGGGCCGGCCGGCGTCGATGCCCTGTGGGGTCAGGACCGGGAAGATGTCGCGGTCGAACAGGCGACCGATCGTCGCCTGCTCGTCGGGCGTGAGGGCGTCGGGTCGGGTGATCTCGATCCCATGGGCCGTCAACTCGGGGATGAGCTGCTCCCGGATCACCCTCGCCTGGTGCTCCAGCCCCTCCTGGACCCGTTGGCGGATGACCTTGAACTGGGCCGTCGGCGTCCTGCCGTCCGGCCCGACCGTGGTGATCCCGGCGACGACCTTGCGCTTGACGCCCGCCATCCGGATCATGAACCAGCCGTCGAGGTTGTCGCTGCAGATGGCGGCGAACTTGGTCCGCTCGAGGATCGGCGTGGCGGGCTCGGTCGCCTCCTTGAGCACGCGGCGGTTGAACTCCAGCCAGCTCAGCTCGCGGTTGATGAACATCTCGGGCGGCAGCGGCGGGAGGGCCAGCGGCGAATCGTCGAGGGGGACGGCGCGACGGTAGACGGCGGCATTCGACGGGGCCACCGCGACGCTGGCCATGGTCGCGTAACCCGACCCGTCCTCGGCGTCATCGTGGTCGATGGCCCGGCCGGCGGTCTCGTCCAGGTCCCAGCGCCGCGACGTCGCGGCCCCGTCGTCCGTGGGCCGACTGCCGACCTCGCCGTCGGGCATGGGTGCCTCGGGCAGGTCACCGGCCCGACCGGCGCCCAGTGGTTCGATGGGCGGCGCCGCTCCCGGATCGCCGTGCTGCTGGCTGTCTGTCACACGCTTTCCCCACTCGCCCGCCGAACGGCGGGACCAACCGCTACGCCCGGGTGATGTCAGAAACTCCCGTCCAGGGATGTCCCGTGCGGGCCGGGTACGGAACGTCAACCAATCATACGCAATCGGCGATAGTGAATCAGTGAACGTTTCGGAGCCCTGGGCCCTGGTTTCCGGTCTGCGCCGGGAGCGTCGACCCGCCTCGCCAGTCGTGGCTGGCCTAACCGTAGAGCATGGCCGACTCCGCCATCCGCCGCGTCCGTTCGGCGGGGTCCTGGTTGGGGCAGGCCGGGCAGGTCCCGCGGCCGTCGATCCGGAAGCGCAGGCAGCAGGTCGTCAGCTCGACGCTGGCCGCCCGGCCACCACTGCCGGTCGGGAACTCCTGGATCACCGGCAGTCGCCGGAGCAGGAGGGGGTTGGCGCCGTCGCCGGTCTGGAAGATCGACTCGACGTCGGCGCGCAGGTGTCCCAGCCGGCCCAGCTTCGCCGCGACTGAGCAGAGCGCCGACAGGCTGGCCTCGGCAGCGGTGCGGCGGATCGTGCCGGTGCCGACCCTGGCTCCGCGGGCGCGCATGATCCGGAGGGCACTCTCGAGGTGGTCGCCCAGCGCCCGCGGGAGCACCCTGACGAGCTCGTCTCGACTGGCCACGGTGGTCACGTCCGGTTCCCCCGCGGCCGAGTCCCCGGCCAGGGCGGTGAAGCGGGCGCTACGGAACACGAGGTCCTTTGGGTAGCCGAATTCGGCGAAGGTGTAGCTCACGTTGGCGGGGGAGAGATCCGGGACCCGGTGCGCCGTCAGGAAGGCGGCGGCGGCGACGGTCGACACCAGCCACGGGAAGGACATCGCCCCGAGCGCGACGGGGATGTCGTTGTCGGCGGTCCCCAGGTAGTCCCGGAGGACGTCGAGTTGTTCGTCGATCCCGGCACCGCCGTTGGCGTAGAGATCGGCCAGCGTTGGCAGGTCGCTCCCCGGGTCGAGCAGGACGCGGTTATAGGGGACCATCGGGTCGATCGTCGCCAGCATGGCCAGGAAGGCTGACCCGGCCGTCGTTGGTCCTGCTGTCTCGATCGGTCCTGACGTCACCGTCGTCTCCCAGGGGTCT
>CADCWK010000075.1 GCA_902806375.1 uncultured Thermomicrobiales bacterium | reverse complement strand
AACCAAGGCGTAATGTCCGGATGCGTCCAGAACGGGCCCGGTCCGGCGATGACACGACACGGAGGATCCGCGGCATCGTACCGGGGCCCAAGCCGCTCTCTCGCGGGATCCGTGACCCGGCACCGCGGATATGGACCGGTGTCGCGCGACCCGCCTCGTTACCTGGTCGCCGTTATGCGGCGCGGATCGCCAGCTTCGCCGCATCGTCCCTGAGCCCGTCCCGCCTTGAGGCTCGCATGGGTACGTCGGCGCTTCGCGACGCTCGGCACCGGTCCTGGGCGCGGGCCGGCTCCGATGGTTTCGGCCAGCGCGCCACCCATCGGCGATGGCCACCACCGGATCGATGGCGGAAACCCGATCACGACCGGGAAGGTGATCCCGTGACCGGGTTCTCACGCTGCAGGCGCGCGGCGGTCTCGCCGGTCGTTCCCCTCGTCGCGACGAGCTCCGGCCGGTCGACCTCCTCCCAGGGCGTCTTCTCCGGCGGGTCGAGGACGAGATCGATCGACATCCAGAGGGCGGACGCCAGCGGGTAACCAAGGATCGGCAGAGTGATCGCCACCGCGACGCCGATGATCTGGATCTGGAGGACTGACAGGTCGGTCAGCGTCAGCAGGGCGACGACCGTGAGCATCCCGAGGATGAGGGAGCCGACGAGGTTTACGGCGTAGGTCCCGACGAAGTAGCCCTCCTCGCGCTCGAACGGGATCCCGCAGTGCGGGCAGGTCTCCTTGAGGCTTAGCGCGTTCTTGTAGATGTGCCTGACGCCGCAGTACGGGCAGCGCCGGCTGACGGCGCGGCCGAGCAGCGTCCGGAGCCGGGGCCAGCCAGCGGGCGGGAGATCCCACAGCGCTGGCTGGGCGGCACGGAACCACTTCGACCGGCTGCGGTCGTAGCCCGCGACGCGTTTGACGGGAGGTGTCGTAGTCAAGCCCGTGTCCGTTCGCCTCGTGCCGGGGAAGATCAGGTCGTTCCGTGAAGCAACACCAGTGTATACGCGCCTCTCACCGGGCCGGCCGGTGAGAGGCGCGTTTGCTGACCGATCCGATTGTTCGTCTCCGTGAGCTCGTCTAGCGGCGGCCGCCGGCGATCGCCCCGAGGATCCAGAAGGGTTCCCTGCCCCGCGCGACCTCGTCCGGCAGCGCGGCGTCGAGCGGCTCGTGAGAGAGGTCCTGCTCGGAGACGAAGAAGCGCACCATCGGTCGCCGCGCCTTGGTCTGATGGTCGCGGATGGTCCCACGGAGCATCGGGTGGGCGGCCTCGATCGCGTCGACGACCGAGCGCTGGGTGACCGTGCCGTCGACGCTGACCTGGATCTCACGCCCGACACCGGCCAGCGCCCGGAGGTGCGGGGGAAGGACGACCCGGATCATGACAGCGTCTGCGCTTCGACGGACATCACCGCCGGGAAGTCGTGGACGATGGCGGTCCAGTTGTCGCCCGAGTCGGCGGACGCGTAGACCTGCCCGCCGGTCGTCCCGAAGTAGACGCCGCAGGACGGGAGCCGGTCGACCGACATCGCGTCGCGGAGGACGTTGACGTAGCAGTTCTCCTGCGGCAACCCGTTGGTCAGGGCTTCCCAGTCGTTCCCACCGGCCCGGGAACGGTAGACCCGCAGCTTTCCGTCCGGCGGGAAGTGGTGGGAGTCGCTGGTGATCGGGACCACGTAGATGGTCTCCGGCTCGTGCGCGTGGACCCCGATCGGGAAGCCGAAGTCGCTCGGCAGGTTGCCGCTCACCTCGTGCCACTTGCCGCCGGCGTCGTCGCTGCGCATCACGTCCCAGTGCTTCTGCATGAAGAGGGTATCCGGGCGGCTCGGGTGCATCGTGATGTTGTGGACGCAGTGGCCGACCTCGGCGTCCTCATCCGGGATGTAGTCCGACCGGAGCCCCCGGTTGATCGGCAGCCAGGTCTCGCCGCCGTCGTCGGAGCGGAAGGCCCCGGCGGCGGAGATGGCGACGACGATGCGGTCCGGGTCGGTGGGGTGGAGGATGATCGTGTGGAGGCAGAGCCCGCCGGCACCGGGTTGCCAGCTGTTGCCGGTGGTGTGCGTCCGGAGCCCGCTCAGTTCCCGCCAGGTCTGGCCGCCATCGGTTGACTTGAACAGGGCCGCATCCTCGACCCCGGCGTAGACCGTGTCGAGGTCATGCGGGGAAGGTTCGAGGTGCCAGACGCGCTTGAAGTCCCACGGGTGGGGCGTTCCGTCGTACCACTGGTGGGTACCCGGCACGCCGTCATAGGCGAACTCGTTTCCGACGGTCTGCCACGTCTGGCCGCCGTCGTCCGAGCGGTGCATGATCTGGCCGAACCAGTCGCTGGCCTGCGACGCGTAGATCCGGTTGGGGTCGAGCGGAGACGCCTTGAGATGGAAGATCTCCATGCCCGGGAAGTGCGGCCCGCTGACGTCCCAGTCCGTCCGCGCCTCGTCCGAGTTGAGAATGAACGCGCCCTTGCGTGTGCCGACGAGAACCCGAACTCCGCTCATCTCTCGCTCCTCCTGTCGTACGCGGTGCCGGTCATCCTGTCCGCCGAGAGCACGATGGCGAACAGATGATCGATGTACGTACATACTCTAGAGCGACGGGCGACGCCGATCAATAGGGGAGCTTCTCCGATATTGCGGAATCGATGAGTCGGCTCCCTCGACCGGCGTGTCCACCCTGGGGAGATGCCCCCGCGCGATGGCGAACACTCCCCTCAACACGCAGCTTGTCAGGAGGCAGTGGGGAAGGGTCAGACACCGCGCTTGCGCACACGCCAGATCTCTTCCGCTGGCCACTTGCGGGCCCAGTCGTCAGGGACATACGGGATCAGGGGCTCCGACTTCCCGGTGACCGGCGGGGCCTGCAGTTCGACCAGGTCTTCGATGTCGAAACCGCTGGAGCGCAGCAGGCGGATCATGTCGCCGTGGTTGAGATGGAACTCGACTGAATCGTCATCATCCCACTCGAAGCGATGCATACCGAAGTACGGGCGCCGGAAGCATTCGCTGACGGGTGTGGTCTCGCTGTCCTCGGGCGCGCTGCAGAGCATCACCAGGACACCGTTCACCAGGAACACGAGCTGGCCACCCGGCCGCAACACCCGCGCCGCCTCGGGGATCCAGCGGTAGGGGTCGCACCAGATCGACGCCCCGTACTCGCTGATCGCGAGGTCGAAGCTGGCGTCCGGGAACGGCAACTCTTCCGCACTCCCCAGGTGGAGCGGGAAGTCGATCCCGAACCGGACCTGCATCTGGCGCGCGGTCTCGAGCTGCCGGGGTGAGTTGTCGATCCCGACCGGCTGGGCGCCGCGGCGAGCCAGCCAGGCCGAGAAGTACCCGGTGCCGCAACCGAGGTCGATCACATCGAGACCGTCGACGGACGGCGGCAGTGCCCCGATCGCCGCGTCCGGGACGTTGAGCTGGCCCCAGCTCGGCTCGGACTGCGCCCATGCCCGCGGTGCCCATGCGGCGTACTCGTCCGCCTTCGCGTCCCACTCCACCCGGTTGCGCTGGACATGCTCCGGAAGGCTGCTCGGTTCCGACATGTGACTCTCCTTGTTCCGCACGGGCGAGCGTGCTCTGTCTGGACGGACGGGCAGGGCTGCGGGTTCCCGGTACGGAGCCGTCGATGGGTGACAGGGCTCGCCTGGGGTGTATTGGGGAGTTGCCCCAGCGAGCCGGGCCCGCCCGTGCCGTCGCTGGGACTGCGCCCGTTGGCGCCATATGGGCGAGACCGGACGGTGAGCCATCCGTGGGGTCGGCCCGACGACACCATTTCGTCGCGGGTCGCCGGAGGTCGGAGTGGTAGGCTGTCCCGCGCCCGGAGCCGCCGGGTCGCCAACGACCCGCCCGTTCCCAAAGGATAGCCACCCGACATGCCCGACTGGCTCATCGCGATCGTTCTCGGCATCGTCGAGGGGCTGACCGAGTTCATTCCCGTCTCGTCGACGGGACACCTGATCGTCGCCGGCGATCTGCTCGGCTGGGACGGGCCCGTCTCGGAGACGTTCGAGGTCGTGATCCAGCTGGGGGCGATCCTTGCGGTCGCCGTCGTCTACCGCGAGCGGTTTCAGTCCTTCCTGACACTGGACGGGTACATCGGACGGAGGGGCCACCGGCCGGGACAGGGAACGAGGGTCGGCGCCGGGGCCGGATTCCGCGGGCTGAACGGGCTGATCCTGCTGGCCTGCTCCGCGCTACCGGCCGCGATCCTCGGTTTCATCTTCCTCGACCCGATCAATGACTATCTCTTCGGTCCCACCACCGTCGCGATCGGCTGGATCGTCGGCGGGATCGCGCTCGTGATCGTGGAGCGGTTCCTGCCCTCGGCCAACCCGTCCGAGGCCGCCCTGACCGCGGCCGGGCCGTCGGGCGAGCCGGTCCGGATGCCGGAGGAGGAGCTTCCCGACGGCCGCCGCCGGGCACTGGCCAGACCGCGCTACGAGACGCTGGACGACATCACCTGGCGGGTCGCCCTCATGATCGGGCTCTGGCAGTGCTTCGCGCTCTGGCCCGGCGCCTCGCGGTCGGCCTCGACGATCGTCGGCGGGATGTTCCTGGGGGTGAGCCGCAAGGCGGCCGCCGAGTTCTCCTTCTTCGCCGCCATGCCGATCCTGGTCGGCGCGTCCGCGCTGTCCCTGTGGTCGTCGCGCGACGTCATAGCCCGGAGCGACGTCCCGATCTTCATGATCGGCCTCGTCGTCGCGTTCATCTCGGCCCTGGTCGCCGTGCGGTGGTTCGTCCGCTTCGTCAGTACGCGGACGATGGTGCCCTTCGGCTGGTACCGGATCGTCGCCGGGAGCCTGCTGCTGGGCTGGCTGGCGATCGCCTGACCGGCCGCGCGGGATGAGTCCAACGGCCGGTCGGGGCGAGCGGAAATACGGCCGCTCACCTATTCCGCTTAGCCATCGCTATTCTTTCGCTCCAATCGTGACTAGACCGTTGGTCAGCGTGTAGGCTTCCTTTCCGGCCACCACGGGACCACCCGGTCCGCCCGCTGCGTCGCTGGCGCCACGCTGGAACGTGTCCCGATGATGTTCCCGTTCTTCCTCTCGCACCGCTCCCGCACCGAACGTGACGCGAACGCCATCCGGCTCCGGGCCGGGTGGCTGGCCATCGTCGCCGCGGTCGTCACCATCGCCCTGAAGTTCACCGCCTACGCCCTGACCGGCTCGGCCGGATTGCTCTCGGACGCCGTCGAGTCGCTGGCAAACCTCGTCACCGCCAGCGCCGTCCTGATCAGCATCTGGTACGCCAGCCGACCGGTTGACCGCTCGCACAACTATGGGCACGGCAAGGTCGAGTTCTTCGCCAGCGGGGTCGAGGGGCTGTTCATCGTCGGTGCCGCCGTCGCCATCGGCTGGATCGGCGTCATCCGCCTGTTCGACCCGCACGAGCTGGAGTCGCTCGGGCTCGGGACGGTCATCGCCATCGCGGCCTCCGCCGTCAACCTGCTCGTCGCCCGGATGCTGATCCGGGTCGGGCGCGCGTATCGATCGCCCGCGCTGACGGCCGACGGGCGCCACGTGATGACCGACGTCTGGACGACCGGCGGGGTGCTGATCGGTCTGGGCATCATCGCGTTTACCGGCTGGCTCTGGGTCGACGCGCTGATCGCCCTCGTGCTCGCCGTCAATATCGCCTTCACCGGCTGGCGGCTGATCGCTGTCGGCGTCAATGGGCTGATGGACCGCGCCCTCCCACTGGCCGACGAACGCCTGGTCCGGGAGGCGGTCGAGACGGCGCTGCGCGATGCGCCAGACCGGGAGACGACGTTCCACGCGCTCCGGACGCGCGAGGCTGGCAGCCGCCGCTTCGTCGATTTCCACCTGCTCGTCCCTGGCCGGGTGAGCGTCGGCGACGCCCACGCCCTGGCCTCGGACCTGGAGCAGGTCGTCGACCGTGCCCTGCCCGGCGTCGAGACGACGATCCACATCGAACCGCTCGAGGACGACGCCTCATACCGGGACAGCGACCTGCTGGTGCTGGAGGATGGCCCGGAGAGGGCGCACCGGGTTGAGACCGGGTCCGGGTTTCGCTGATCCCGACGGTCCGTCGTCCCTGACTCAGACGAATGCGATCTCGGCGCCGATGACGACGGCGTTGTTCATCGGCAGTGCCGCCAAACCCACCGCCGTCCTTGCGTGCCGGCCGCGCTCCTCGCCGAACAGGTCGAGGATCAGCTCCGAGAAGCCATTGATCGCGATTGGCGTCCGGTCGAAGCCAGAGTCAGCGTTCACCATCCCCTGGACCATCAGCCAGGCACTGATCCGGTCCAGATCGCCGATCTCGCGCCGGAGGCTGGCCAGCACCGATAGGGCGGTCTGGCGAGCGGCGTCGGTCGCCGCTCCCAGCGACACCTCGCTCGGAACCTTCCCGAACGGTCCGGCGGGCGACCCATCGGGCTGTTGTGCCGAATGACCGGCGATGTAGATCCGGTCGCCGTGGACCCTGGTCCAGGCGAACGAGCCTCGCACATCGGCCGGTAGCCGGGGGGCCTCCGGGAGCTCCAGACCCAGTTCGGCGATCCTGGCCTCGATCTTCATGGTGATCCCCCCATGGTCTGTCCTGCCCGTGTCCAGGGTGGTGATGCTATCACCGGGAGCGGCCGCATCGCCTTATTTCGCCGCCGGTTGACAGGTGTGCAGCAGGGAGCGACGACATGGGCGAGTATTGCCCGGGATCGCATTGACTCAGTTGCCCGCCCTCGCGGTCCGGAGGGCAGCGGCGAGATCGCCGGGGATGTCGAAGACCTGACCCGCGGCGCGGCTCACGATCGACTGGACCTGGTCGTCCCAGGAGTCGCCCATCAGGACGGCGTGGACGGCCACCCGGCCGCCGATCGGGGAGTCGTCGAAGGCGTCCTCGACCAGCTCGATCTCACCCTCGTTGGACTTCCCGTCGGTCACCAGGATGACGGCCCCGAGCCGGTCGCCGATCCCGGCCTCCTCGATCGCCCACAGGCCGCGCCGGGTGGTGTCGTAGAGGTCGGTGCCGCCCGCGGCCGTCTGCCCGGCGAGTTGCCCGGTCAGCCATGCGAACTCGCCCGCGTCGTCGCCACGGACAGTGATCGGCTGGCCGAGTTCGAGGTCGAACGGGATCACGACGGTGATGTCCTCCGCCATCGGCTGGAGCCAGGCCGTCGCGGCCTGGTCGGGCAGCAGGACCGATCCCAGCGCGTCCTGGAGTCCATCGACGCCGGCGTCGGCGATGCTGCCGGAGCGATCGACCGCGATCACGGTCGCCGAGGGTTTGCGGTAGCCGACGCGGTAGCGGGTCATGGCCTCCCGCCAGGTGGCCGCGTCGGGCCGCTCGACCGTTCGCTCCCGCCATGCCTCGCTGATGCCCCAGTCGGTGACGAAGACGGCCGGGTCCGGGCGGACGCCGGCCGCGACTGACGGGTACCAGCCCGCGGCGCTGATCGCCTGGCCGAGGTCCCTGGCCCCCATGGCCGCCTGGATCGCCAGGGCCCGCTCCCGCCGGGTGGGATCATCCCCCTCGACGACGATCAGCGGGGCGTCGAGGACGCCCTGGGCATCGGCCGGGTAGATCGCCAGGAGCGGCTCCTGGCTGGCACCGACCAATGCCCGGTTGGCGGCGACCATCTCCGTCTGGCCGTTGACGAGGAGCTCATAGTCGCCGTACCGCCCGGAGACGATGTTCGTCAGCCCACGGGCGGTCGGGGCCGACCGGGTGACGGACCGCAGGGTCGGGATCAGCGCGTCGGTCAGTCCCCGCCGGTCCAGGTCGTCGCTGGCGATGGCTCGCCCTGTCCCGGCCAGCCCGGTCAGCAGGCCGAGGTAGGCCGCCGTCGCCGAGCCGACGTGGGGCGCACCAGCCATCGCCCACCGCCAGGCGTCTGCATCGGCGGTGACGACGTCGCGCAGGTCGGCGGCGGTCACGTCGTCGCGACCCAGCCAGCCGGCACGATCGGCCACCGAGCCCTTGACGGCCCAGACGACCGGGTTCCGCGCGACGCTGACCGGTTCGCCGAGCGGCCGGGCGGGGCTGGCCAGGTCGACGACGAGCGACGTCGCTGGCCAGACCAGGTCGTACGGGTGGTCGGGGTCGGCGAGGATGCCGAACATGGCCGCCTGCCCGCGGTAGTCGACGACCATCCGGTAGCCGGCCGCCGTGGCCGCGTCCTGAGCCAGCCGGACGAGGGGACCGAGTTCCGGGCTGGCCATCAGCCGCAGATCGGCGGCGGGCGCGTCGTCCCGGCCCGGCAGGGTGCAACCCGACAGCAGCGGCAGCCCGAGCGCGGCACCGATCAGCGCCCGCCGCGTCGTCCGTCGGTGTCGTACCTGCTTTTCCGTCCGGATCGTCATCCTCGTCGCCTCGTTTGCTGGATGGTTGGAGGGCCGCACTACTGGTCTTCGTCCGGTCCTTTCCCCGACGACAGCATACGGTACCGTCCCATGATGTTCAGAGATCGGGCGTGGCCGGTGTGGTCGAGTGGTCGACAGGCGGTGATTGGGAGTGTGCTTCCGGATATGGGGTGGGCCATGGAGCGAGCCGGATGTTCAGCCATTCTCGATGAGCCGGGCAGCTTCAGTGCCCGGACGTGGGGTAGAGACGTTCGCGATGAAGGCCCGGTCCAAAACCTCGCCCCTGGTGCCCGGTCGCGGGGCCAGGAGGTTTGAGGTGTCGGCCTGTCGAGAGACATGTGCCTGGTGTCCGATCGCAGGGCGGAGAGATTCGTGAGCAACCATCGGGTCCAACGTAGGTAAGGAGGGGCACCCGGTCCAGGCCGTAACGAAGATCAGGCGGGGTCCCGGACTGC
>CADCWK010000074.1 GCA_902806375.1 uncultured Thermomicrobiales bacterium | reverse complement strand
CTCATGACCAGCCTGCACACGGAGGGCGTCCCGCGATACGAACCGCCCGCCACCACCGACGGTCGCTACGGGCTGACCTGGCACAAGCCGACGACGCTCCGCGAGCGGACCCACCCCGGCTCCGCGCGGGCGTTCAGCCATTCCGGAGCGACCGGCACCGTCCTGTGGGTCGACCCGGAGTACGATCTCGCCGTCGTCTTCCTGACGAACCACTGGGGGATCGGCGACGATTACGCCAACCGCTGCCTCCAGGCCGTCTACGCCGCCTGGCGTCCGTAGAGGCCGTCGGTACCACCCGGGTCGTCTCACCGTCTGATCCACCCATGTCTACCCATGAAGGGACCACCGCATGATCCGTCTCGCCCTGCTTGGCTTCTGGCACGTCCACGCGAAGGATTACGTCAAAGAGGCCGCCGAGAACCCGGACACCGAGATCGTCGCCGTCTGGGATGACGACACCGAGCGCGGTCAGGCCGGTGCCGATGCGATCGGCGTCCCGTTCCACGCCTCGCTCGCCGAGATCCTCGCGCGGCCAGATGTCGACGGGGTGATCGTCACGACCGCCACGACCCTGCACCGCGACGTGATCCCGGCCGCCGCCCGCGCGGGCAAGCACATCTTCACGGAGAAGGTGCTCGGCGTGACACTGGACGAGGCCCGGATGATCGCCGACAGCATCGAGCAGGCGGGGGTCATCGCGATCGTCGCGCTGCGCTGGCTCCCGGCCGGGGCGGTCCGGGCGACCCTCGCCGCCGTGAAGGCCGGTCGCCTCGGCGACCTGATCGAGGTCCGGGTCCGGATCGCCCACGACGGCGCGATCCGGACCGAGGCCAACCCCGAGGGCTGGCTGCCCGTCCGGTTCTACGAACCGGCGGAGGCGGCGGGCGGCCTGATGATCGACCTCGGCGCCCACCCGCTCTACCTGACGCGGCTGCTGCTCGGGATGCCGGAATCGCTCTACGCGACCTATGGCAACGTCACCGGGCGGGCGGCGGAGGACCACGCCGTCGTCACCATGCGCTATCCCAACGGCGCCATCGGCATCGCTGGCACGTCGGCCGCAGGCCGCGCGCCCATGCTGTTCGAGGTCTTCGGCACGAAGGGACACATCCGCTGGGACGGACCCGGCACGCCCCTGATGCTGATCAGCGGGGAACGGGACAGCGACTGGCAGGAGGTCGCGAACGTCCCTGAGGACGAACCGACCCAGTTCAACCAGTTCGTCGCACACGTCCTCCGCGGCCAGCACAACCCGTCCAACCTGGGGCTGGCGGTCGAGCTGAGCGCCCTCGCCGCCGCCGCGAACGAGAGTGCCGCCACCAACCAGCCGGTCCGGCTCTAGGGGTTCATTCGGTGGTCAGGGGATGCGTCGATCCCGGCAGCCTGGTCGACCTGCGCCCCGGACTTCGCTCCTGCTGACCGAGCCGATTGGGGGCGTTCGCGCTCGCTCTCGGCCTGCTGCGCTGGCGACGGTCGGACGCCCAGTGGGACGACGTTGGTGCCCTGGGTGAAACGGTGGTCGTAATGACGAGCGCGTCACGTGGATACGATCACACCGCTGGCTCGTCGACCCGACCCGGATGACCCGATGACGACCGGCGACGCGCGTTCGACGCGTCGATCGGGAGGAAACGACGACGGCCCGGTGCGCTCTGCACCGGGCCGTCGCCATGTCCGTGGTTTCAGTACCGGGCGTACCGGCGTCAGTGGCTAGAAGTCGCCGCCGCCGAAGTCGCCACCACCGAAATCGCCGCCGCCGAAGTCGCCACCACCGGTGTCGCCGCCGAAGTCGCCGCCGGCATCGCCCCCGGAATCGGCGCCGGCATCGCCCTCGCCGCCGTCGGCCGCGACGTCCTCGCCACCGGCCTCGGAGCCCTCACCAGTCTCGTCGCTGTAGCCCGCGTCGTTGAAGAACGAGTTGGCGATCGCCGACCCGATCACGACACCGGCGACGGAACCGAGCAGCGACCCGGCGATCATGCCGCCCATGCCGATGCCACCGCCCTGGCCGCCGTTGCGGCCCAGCGCGCGCTCGACGGTGCCGGGCTGGCGCATCTCGGCGCGAGTGGCCGTCCGGGCCAGTGACTGCGGGTCGGACTGCGTGTACTGCCCACGCTCGCTCTCCGGCATCTCCTGCTGGAGGTCGTTCAGCACCATCTGGCGCTGCTCGGGCGTCAGCTGGGCGAACGCCTCGGCGTGGGCCTGCTCGATGGTCTCGGGCGGCGCGGTCCGGAGCATGTACCGGTAGCGGGCGATGGCGCGCTCGTCCTCGCTCTGCGGCCCACGGCGGCGGGGCGCCTCGCCATAGCCGCCCTGGTTGCGCTGGGGCCGTTGCGGGGTGGCGTCGCCCGACTCGTACCAGGCGCGTCCGCCCTGGTTCTGACCCTGGTTCTGGTTCTGCGGCTCACGGCCGAGCAGTCGATCGAGAAGTCCCATGTGTGTCTCCTGCGTCTGGACGGTCCGGGTATCGGATCGCCGGCTGGGGGCGTCGCGTAGCCTGTGACCATCATGGCCCCCAGCTTCCAAGCGTACCCGCACGGTATGTGCCGACCGTCACGGCGGCGTCACGGAATCGCGTCCAACCCGTCGCCCGGGAAGGAAGCGGGCAGATCGTCGCCGAATCGTCGCCGGATCGCCCCCAGGACCAGGTGGATCAGTTCGCCCGGCGGCGACTCGCCATCGAGCACGAGTCCGTCCGTCCGAGGGGACGCGTCGACATGGCTGGCCTCGAGGCGATCCCACCGGGTGAGGACGCTCGTGCCCCACCGGGCGTCCCGCTCAGCCAGCCGTCGCCGGCGCTCATCCGGACCGACCTCCAGCCGGACCACGAGACCGGCGGCCGGATACGGTCTCATGGCGTCGACCAGCATGACCGGCCGGAGGGTGAACCCCTTCGCGGAGCCGGGGTCACCCCGCCGCATGCGGGCGAAGTCGAACCTTGGCGTGTGGACCAGCCGCCCGTCTGGGCCAGCGAGGTCGGCGGTCAGCCGGAGCCAGTCCCAGGCGTATGGAGCAACGGTGGCGGCTCCGGGCGGTGCGTCCAGCAGATACCAGTCGGCGGGGACCCGGCTCGCGAGTCCCGTCCCCAGGGCCTCGACCAGCCCGACCGCCAGTGACGACTTCCCGCTCCCGCTCGGGCCGCAGACACTGACGACCAGCCGGTCCCGGCCGGTCCTGCGCCGACGGTTGCATCTCCCCATGGTCATCCTCCCCACCACTGGCACCGGGGGTGCGTCGCGTACCGTGCGGCGAGGCCGGTCCGATCAACGGCCGCCAGCCAGTCAGGATCAGGACCCCCGGCACGGAGGAGACCATGAGTACCATCGGACCGATCGAACTGCACCAGGCGCTCGAGGGACTGGCGTTCCCGGCCACCAAGGAGCAGATCCTCGCCCACCTCGATCAGAGCGAACACGCCGCGCTGGTCCGGTCGCAGATCGAGGAGATGCCGGACGGGACCTACGAGGACCTCGACGAGGTCGATTCCGCCACGTCCAACGCGGCCTACTGACGCCATTGCCCGTGACGGACTCCGTCCCGTCGGCCGGACACGCCTTCCGGTCGCCGATCCAGTCAGCCTGACCCCATCGAAAGGACCGACCCATGGCAAAGATCAACCCGATCGAGCTCCAGAAGCATCTCAAGGGTCTCGACTACCCGGCCAGCAAGGACGACATCGTCAGCCTCGCCGAGTCGAACGACGCCGGTGAGGACATCCTCGACGCGCTGAGGTCGATGAAGGACGGCACGTACGAGAAGCCGACGGACATCAGCCACGCCGTCTCCGAAGTCTGACCAGCAGGCCATCCCCCAGCATACCCGCGGCCGATGAACGGACCGGAGGCCCATCGCCTCCGGTCCGTTCCCGTGCGCTCACCCATCATGGGCACAGGCGCCCAGGTCGACACTTACCGGCGTCACTGACCCGCATCGCGCTCGGGCGTGCGGGCGACGATGCGATCGAGCCATTCCGTCATCATGCCCCGCTCGGCGTCGCTCAACCCCCCCAGTATCGGCAGATGACTCGTGAGGGTAATGGCCGCTCGGGTGCCGGCGTTCTCCTCGCTCCCCGCGGCGTGATCAGTGGTGATCGCACGCACCAGGGCGTCATACACCGCATCACCCAGTCCCGGGTCACGATCCTCCGGCGACACGGCCAGGAGCGTCAGCACGGCTCCCGTCCCGGCGGCGTGGATCATCTGGACCGCGCGAGGGACGGGGACGCGGAGCCTGCCCGCCGCCGCGATGCGCTCGACACGGCGCCGCAGGACCTGCATGCCGGTCACCGACGCCGGTGAACCGGTGACGTGGCGCGCGGTGCTCAGGACCGTGAACAGGTCCGGATTGGCGAGGCCGAAGCCGAGATGCGCTTCCCACCCCGCCCGCAGATCCGCGACCGGGTCGTCGGTCTGGCTCTGGCCCGCCTTGTCCGCCACGTACGCCGCGAAGGCGCGTTCGGCCACGGCCCGGAGCAATCCGTCCTTGTCGCCGAACAGGCGGTAGATCGTCGGCGCCTGCACGCCGGCCCTCGTCGCGACCGCGCGCGTCGTGACCGCTTCCGGCCCCTGATGGTGCAGGAGTCCGGTGGCAGCCTCGACGATCCGCTCCCGCACCTGATCCCTGGTCGCCGGCGACACCGCGTCCGCGCCCGTCCTCACGCCCGGCCCGGGCGACCCGATCTGATGGAGCTCATCCCGCGACGCATTCCCTCGCATCGATAACACTCCATTGATATCAAGATAACACTTCTGATATCATGTACTCGTTACCTTGATAACGCATCGTACCAGAGAGAGGATCTCCCATGATCGTCATCACCGGCGCGACGGGCAAACTCGGTTCCCGGATCGTCGATCACCTCCTCCAGCGCGTGCCAGCGGACCAGATCGGCGTCAGTGTCCGCGATACCGACCGGGCGGCAGCGCTCGGCACTCGCGGGGTCCGCGTGCGTCACGGCGACTACGACGATCCCGACTCCCTCGCCGAAGCGTTCGCGGGCGCCGACCAGGTGCTGATCGTGTCGGCCGGTGCCACGGGCGACGAGGCCATGCGGCATCACACCACCGCGGTCGACGCGGCGCGTGCCGCCGGGGTGCGGCGGGTGCTCTACACGAGTCACATGGCGTCGAACGCCGACTCGGTGTTCGCGCCGATGCCCGACCACGCCGCCACGGAGCGGTACCTCGACGGCAGCGGGATCCGGTACGCCGCGCTGCGGAACGGCTTCTACGCGAGCACCGTCCCGCTGCTGCTCGGCGGGGCGCTGCGGACGGGCGAACTGGCGGCACCGGCCGACGGCCCGGTGTCCTGGACCAACCATGACGATCTCGCCGAGGCGGCGGCGATCGCCCTCACGGACGAGGGACGCCCCGACGGGCCGACCCCGCCCCTGACCGCCCCCGATGCGCACGACCTGGCAGGCATCGCGAGCATCCTCTCCGGACTCACCGGCCGCGAGATCCGCCGCGTCGTGGTCGATGACGACGAATGGGTGCAGGGGCTCATCGGGCGAGGCGTCCCGGCGGCCCAGGCACGGATGCTGATGGGCATGTTCCTCGCCGCCCGGCGCGGCGAGTTCGCGGCCACGGATCCCACGCTCCAGGGGCTACTCGGCCGGCCACCGCTGTCGATCAGGGTCGTGCTGGAAGAGGCGATCGCCAGCGCATGAGCCCGTGCACGGCACCGGACCGGACGCGATGAGGGCCGACCCGGTCGGGTCGGCCCTCATCGCGTCCGGCATGCGCGGCGGATCCGTCTGACGATCTTACTTGCCGACCTCGGTGATCTGGGGGAGTGGGGCGTAGAAACTCTTGAACGTGTTGTTCAGGAGGACGTTGCCGTCCCGGTCGGTCACGGTCCGGTAGAGCTCGACATCGACGCCCATCTGCGACTGCTGGATCTGGCGCCGCTCGCGGGGAGCGAGCTCATCGCTGGTCCGGATCTGGGGCGGGGGAGGAGGGATCGGCTCACCGACCACCGGTTCCGGGATCTCGACCTGCCACCCGGTCGGGGAGCCGTAGAGCTGGGCGATGATCGTCGTACCGGTGTTGACCATCTGGAGCAGCAGCCAGGCGCCGGTCGTGTTCCGGAACTTCAGGTCGAGCGGCCAGCCCTCGGTCTCGTCGATCTGATAGATCGCCGCGTCGACACCGATCGGCCAGCCGTCCTGCTCGTAGAAGGTCACGCGGGCCGAATGCGCGTGCCACTCCAGGAACGGGAGGCCGGCGTAGAGGGCGGCACGGTAGACCGTCGTCGAGACCTGACAGACGCCGCCGCCGATGTCGTCGGCGAACCAGTCTCCCTTGATGATCTTGCCCGTGACATAGCCCCGCTCCAGCGTGATCTCACCGAGAGACTCGTTGAAGGAGAAGACCTCGTCGGGCGGGATGACCGTCTGCGACACCCAGCGTGACGCGACACCGACATTGGTCGTCCGGGCCTCGGACGACCCGACGAAGGAGGAGTCCCCGACGGTCAGCAGGTCGGTGATCCCCAGGTCGTCCAGCTTCCCGCTGTCGATCCGCGGTTCGATCGGCCGCGTCGTGACACGGACCTCGCGGTCCTCGGTGTCCGCCGCGGCGATGACCTGCTCGACCAGTTCGTCCCGGTCGACCACGCGACCCGTGGCGCTGCGCGTGCTGGCATAGAGTCCGCCATCCCAGGCCAGCGTCGCGTCGGTCGCGGGCTCGAAGAGATCGTCCACGACCGGGTCGATGAGTTGGCCGACCCACCAGGGGTCCAGCCACGGGTCCTTCGTCAGGACGTCCTCCGGCATGACCAGTCCACCCGTCAGGTCCTCTGGCGCGATCACCCAGGAGTCACGGCCGTCGGTGATGGTGATGGGCTCCTCGGTCAGCCGGAGGACCTTGTCCTTCGTCGCCGCCAGCTGCGATGCGGTGATATCCGCGGTGATCGCGACCACCGGCACGTCGGTGTCCTCCGGGGCGAGCGAGCCGGCGGCAGCGACGACGGTCTCACGGGCCTGCCCGAAATCGACATGGCGGCCGTCCCGGTCGGGGATGATCGCGATCGATGGACCGGTGCCGTCGAGAGTGGCGTTGACCGGTTCGACCGAGACATCGGCGTCGAGCCGGGCCAGGTACTGGTTCAGGACACCATGGTCGAGGCTGACCGGGAGCGGGATGGTCACGGTGTCGGACCACGGCAGCAGCGTCGCCGTCCGGGCCGAGACGGTCTCACGCCCGTTGGCCATCACCTGCGTCGCGAGCGCGTCCCAGTCGACCGAGACCCCGAGGTCGGCGGCGCTCGCGACCCACTCCCTGCCGTCGAGGCGGAAAGTGACGAGCGCGCTCATGGTGCCCTGTACGATCGCCTGGATCCGACTGACCGCATCGGCGGCGGACAGGCCGGTGAGGTCCTGGCCGAGAACGGTCGTGCCCGGGTAGACGCGGTCGATGTACCGGGCAGGCAGGACTGCCCCGATGGCCAGTGCCGTCACGGCCGCGGCGCCGCTCGCGGCGAGCGTCCGCCGGGTCATACGGGCCGATGGACGAGGTGCTCCCAGCAAACGTTCCACGGACCCCCATCTCCCCCATTCGCGACTGGCAGCCTACCATACCTATCATTTGGGAAGCAGGGTCTTGAGACCCCGGTTTTATGCGCAATCGTTCCCTCTGCGCTTCGAGGGGACCTGGGGGCCTCGCCGGTCAACGTTGACGGGCTCCGGAGACAATCTCCGGAACCCGCCGACATGCCGATCTGCAATGGAATTCTGGCCGGGCCGACTCATCACTCAGGGTCGGAACTCCCGCCGGGTTACCCCTAGCGCTCGGAGATCAGATCGTTCTTGCTGCCCCGGAGGTAGACCGTCTCGCCCTCGACGCGGGCGATCTGGTCAGCGCTGGCATAGAGATCCGAGTTGAACCACCCCTTCGCGTCGATCTTGATGAAGCCGAGGCGGACGAGCTGGGAGTAAGCTGGCTCCTGGACGTTCGGCTCGCCGCCGAAGTCGTCACCGCTGGCTGCCACCACGGCAGGTATTCCGACTCCTGAACTGGAACCGGTCGACCCACCGGTACCCGTGCCGCCGGGAACGGCGATCGGCATGGCCCCACCGCCACCGAAGGAGCCAGTCGCCTCATCACCGGTAACGGCATCCCGGTCGCCCGACTTGAGGTCCGTCACGGTGCCGATCTCGTCGCCGCTGCCGTCGATCACCCGGTAGCCGACCTGGACGTTGGTCAGGGTCTCGCCACCGGCATCGACGATGTCGCTGGTGTTATCCGTGCTGGCACTGATCGAACCGTGACCGACATCGCTGGACATCACGCCCTGGGAACTCGTCGTCAATCGCTCGTCCCGCGTGACCGTTTCCCGGACGATGCCGGCCTGGCCCCGGTCGGTGATCATGCCTTCCTGGGTGCCCGACGTGGCCGCGTCGATTGGGTCACGTGAGGTGTCGAGGATCGTCCGACCCCCTCCATCGACCGCGCCGGCACTTGCCGTCGTGCCAGCCCTGGTGGATCCGATCGCCGTTCCGCCGACCGCGTCGGCATCCGAGACATACGAGTCCACCGGACCGGCGCTGGACTGACCAGCGGACATGGTCGTGTCGGTCGCGTCGATCGCCGGGTCGGCCTCGCGCTTGTAGTCGCGCAGCGGGCGCTGGCCGAGGTCGGCGGATTCGGCCACGGAACCGTGCGGGCCTGACTCGCTCGTCGACCGGATCTCGGAACCGGCGTCGTCGGCGATCGGCTGTCCTATGGGTGTCGCGATCCCGCCGGCTCCCCCGCCGGCGTAGCCCACCGCCGGGGCCATACCCATCGCGTCACGGGGAGCATCGGGGTTC
>CADCWK010000073.1 GCA_902806375.1 uncultured Thermomicrobiales bacterium | reverse complement strand
AGGGCGGGTGTGCCTTCCGCTCATCCGGCCCGGACATGGCCCGTCGTCGCCGTACGCCGTTGGCCGACCGTTCCCCGGTGCGGTAGCCTTGTCTCCCTGTCATCGTCGCCGGTTCGTCCCGCAGGGACCGGCGACCCACCCCGATCCCTCCGCGCGTCGTGCCGCTCCCCCGCAACAGGTACCCGCAGACCATGCCAACCCTCCGATCCTCCCGCGGTTCGGCCCGGGCCCGGACCCGCGCCCGTGTATCCGGCATGACGCAGTCGCCCGGCTGGCTCCGGCCCGACCAGATCGAGTCCGCCGAGACCGTCGTCGCCCTCTACCAGCGTGACCGCCTGTCGAGCGGCCTGTCCGCCCTGCACAGCCGGGGGATGGGCCACACCGCCCGTGTCCTCGACCCGGCCCGCGGCCCGATCGCCGGACAGTTCGCCCAGGCCGGCATCGCCGTCGATCTCGGGTTCCCGGAACCGACGCCGGAGGATGTCTTCCTGCTCGTGAACGCGTCCGGCCGCAGTGCCATCGTCGGCGACCTGCTCCGGGACAATCGCGCCCGCGATGTCCGGGTCTACCGGCCGACCCCACGGGTGGCCGGCCCCGACGTCAGTGGGCATGGTGTCCCGCCATTCCTGGAATCCGGCGACCAGGCTCCGTAGCCCGACCCTGCCATCGGTCGATATTGATACAACGTATCTATCTGGTCTATGCTGTCCGGGTCTCAGGTTGGCCGGGTCGTTCTGACCCTGGTGCCAGCCGTTACCGAGAGGATGGCAGCATGGCAGGCAGCATCGGTCGAACCGGCTCTGGGTTGATCGGACGCGTCACGGGGATCGTCGCGCTGATCGCGGTGCTGCTGTCGGGGCTCGTCCAGCCGGCCGGCGCCCAGGGCGAGCGCCTGCGGGTCGTGGCGACCAATTCGATTACCGGCGACCTCGTGAACAACGTGGTCGGGGATCGCGCGGACGTCGTGGTGCTGGTCGGGGCCAACGGCGACTCCCACACCTTCGAGCCGACCCCGGCCGATGTCGATGCGCTCGCCTCGGCCGATCTCATCTTCGAGAACGGTCTCGGTCTGGAGATCTGGCTGGACGACGTCTACGAGGCATCCGGGTCGTCCGCCCAGCGGGTCGTCGTGACCGACGGCATCACGCCCCTCCCCGCGGGTGAGGCGACCGGCCAGGGAGAGGCGGAGCACGAGGAGGGCGAGGAGCATGAGGGCGAGGAGCACGAGGGCGAGTACGACCCACACGTCTGGTTCGACGTCGCCAACGTCACGCTGATCGTCACCGCGATCGAGTCCGCGCTGGTCGCGGCCGACGCGGCCAACGCCGCCACCTACTCGGCCAACGCCGCGGCCTACCAGACGCGGCTCGACGAGCTCGACGCGTTCGTCATCGCGCAGGTCGAGGCGTTGCCGGCGGAGCGCCGGCGACTGGTGACCAGCCACGACACCTTCGCCTACTTCGCCAGCCGGTACGGCTTCGAGATCGTGGGGACGGCGCTGCCGTCCGTCACGACCGAGTCCGGCGACCCGAGCGCGTCCGAGATCGCCGCCCTGGTCGACCAGATCGTGGCGTCGGGCGTCCCCGCGATCTTCCCGGAGAACGTGAGCAATGAGGACCTGCTCACGCAGATCGCATCCGAGGCCGATGTCGTGGTCGGGCCCGCCCTCTACACCGATGCTCTCAGTGAGCCGGGGGGTGAAGCCGGGACCTATATCGACCTGATCACGTATGACGTGACTGCGATCGTGACCGCGCTCCAGGGGTAGCGTCGGTCCATTCCCGGCGGTCCCGGTCGAGAGACGATGAGGCTGGGTCGTACCAATCCATCCGGCGTCCGCCGGGTCCTGTCGAGCGGGGACGGGCCTTCGGCGCGATCCCGACCCCTGACGTCGTCCCCGACCTGGACCGTCCGGCGCCCTGACGGCGGGAACGCCTACGGGATGGTCACGTCGATCGCGGCGAGCGCGCTGTCGGAGACGCCGGCCCGGTGAGCCGGAGCGATGATCTCCGTCAGGAGGTCCGGCACCCATGACCGCAGGACGGTCGCCTGCTCGGGGCCAGTGACCGTCACGGCGTGGAGGGCCGCCGGGACCACGACGGAGTCACCACGGGCAGCGGTCAGTTCGGTATCGCCGCCGCGGATGGTGGCCTCGCCGTCGATCACGGTGAGCACCTGGGGGGACCCGGAGGTCGTCGTCTCTATCCGCCCACCAGCCCACAGGGAGATCCGTTCAAGGGCGAAATACCGGCAGGCCGCCAGGATCCGCCGGTCCCCCGCTACGGGCTCGCGGTCGATCCCCGCCGTGGGGACTGGCCGCAGGTATGGCTTGATCGCCCGGCCACCCTCCTCGAGATGACGGGCGCGGGGCTGTCCGTCGGCGCCGACGCGCCCCCAGTCGTCGAGCCGGTACGTGATCTCGGACGGCTGTTGGACCTCGTAGACCAGGACTCCGGCGCCGAGGGCATGGACCGTCCCGGCCGGCAGGATGACGGTCTCGCCGGCGCGGGCGCTGACCGTTCGCAGGTAGCGAGCCGAACTCCCGTCTCCATCCCGGCAGGCTGCGAGGAAGGTGGCCGTGGATACCGAGGTCAACCCGAGGAACAACTGACCGTCGGCTGGGGCGTCCAGAACGTACCAGGCTTCGGTCTTGCCCGTGCTGTCCGCCGCGGCGGCGAGGTCGTCGTCCGGGTGGACCTGGATCGACAGGTGCTGAGCGGCGTCGATCAGCTTGATCAGCAGCGGAAAGACCGGCCGTCCGCCCGTGACCGCCCGGCCGAGGTGACCGGCCACCGCGCCGGGGAACCGGGCAGTCAGGTCCCCGAGGCTGGTCCCTTGCCACGGTCCGGTGGTGATGATCGACTGGCTCGCGGAGACGACGACCTCGCCCAGCGGCTCAACGGAGCCACCAGGTGCCTCGAAGCCGTAGGCTGCCAGGCGTGATCCGCCCCAAGGCTTGACGTCCAGTCGTGGCTGGACCGCGAAGGGGCCGGCGGGGGAGGTGTCAGGCATGGGGAGGATGGTTGCAGGTCCGGTGGGACATGTAAAGACACCGGACCGGTCTGTGAGGGTGGGAGAGGCACCCGTCCGGCCCGGTTAGGCGCACACCGGCCCCGCGTCCCAGGGCCCGCGATGGGTGGCTCACCGCTAGCTTGACAAGGGTCGGTCGAACATGCATAAATCTGGCATCAGTACCCTTCGCTCCGTGTGGAGTCCGAAACTGGCCCTGATCGTCAGGGTGCCATCCGACCATTGGACGCGATGCCGCGTTCCGGTCTTCTGGCGAGAACCCTTGGCGCCGACTCAAAGCTGAGTCTCTGGAGGCGTGTCGTGAGTGATTCCCAGCGTCGGTCCGTTCTCTCCTCGTCCCTCGACCGTCGGCGGTTGATCGGCACGGTAGGTGGCGCGGCCGCCGGGCTGGCGCTCGGTGCGTCGGTCGCCCCGTCGGTCCTGGCCCAGGACGGCCAGGGCGCCCAGACCGGGGTTGACCCGGCGACCTGGAACCCCGAGACCATCACCGCGATGGCTGGCACCGAGACGGTCGATACGATGGCCGAGATGCACGCCCTCGTCCCGGCCGAGACCGCCGGCGAGCTGTCATGGTGGGTGGCTGGCCCCAACCAGGCCTCGCCGCCGATCGCCACGCAGCTGTTCGACGAGTACATCACGACCTTCAACACGATGTGGCCAGCCATCTCGCTCGATGTCCAGAACGTCGACTACAACGAGTTGCTCGACAAGACCCGCGTCGCCGCCGCCGGTGGCGCGGCGCCATCGGTGACCAAGTTCCCGATCCTCTGGGGCGTCGAGTTCGCCGCCCGGGGCCTGCTGCAGGAGATCCGGCTGGAGGACTACGGCCTCACCGCCGACATGTTCTGGCCGGGGGCGCTGAAGTCCGTTACGTGGCAGGACAAGATCTACGGCATCCCGACCAACAACGAGACGATGGCATTCATCTACAACCGCGACATCTTCCAGCGGGCCGGGTTGAACCCGGACATGCCGCCGCAGACGTGGGACGAGGTCCGGCAGGCGTCGAAGACCATCACCGATACCCTCGGCCCGCGGGTCCGGGGTTACGGCATGGTGGCGAAGCAGAACGCCGGCAACACGCCGTTCCGGTTCATGCCGCTGCTCTGGGCGTACGGCGGCAGCGCCCTCGACGAGGCCGATGAGGCCCCGACCTATGCCACCTCGAAGATCAACACGCCGGAAGGCGTCGCGGCCCTGCAGCTCATGTATGACATGTACGTGACGGACAAGTCAGTCCCGACCTCGGCCCTGACCAACACTCAGGTCGAGAACCAGGACCTGTTCCTGACCGAGCAGATCGCCATGATGATCTCGCACCCGAGCGAGTACGTGGCGCTCCAGAGCAAGCTCGCTACCCTGACGAACCCCGAGGAACTGGAGCGAGCGCAGCGGGTCGTGGACAACATGGTCTACACGCTGATCCCGGCCGGTCCGGTTCGGCGGGCGGTCGTCTTCGGTGGCTCCAATGCCCACATCTTCACCGACGCTGCCCATGGTGGACCGGTCGACCAGAACGCCGCCAAGGCGATGATGGGCCTGCTGACCTCGCCGGAGTGGAGCCTGAAGAACAACTGGACCGATTCCAACCCGTCCAACCTGCGTGGCTTCCGGACGCCGTGGATGAAGGAGCGGCTGGAGTCGATCCGCTTCCTCGAGGTCACGACCTCGATGCTGCCGTACGGCATCCCGTTCCCGGTGGTGCCGGAGTCGACCGAGATCATGAACTCCATCATCCCCGACATGCTCCAGAACGCGTTGAGCGAGACGATGTCCGTCCAGGAGGCCGCTGACGACGCTGCCCAGAAGATCAACGATCTGATCTCCCAGCGGGCCAGCTAGTCCATCCGCTGTCAGCGCCAGCCGGACCTGTCAGGTCCGGCTGGCGCTGATGCCTTTCAGCCGATCCCGAGGAGCATCCATGGCAACCCAGGCTCCGACCCTGCCGGCCGGCCGATCGCCCAACCGGCGCGAGGTTCCCGGCGTCCTCAGCCGGATGCGTCGCCACGCCGCCGACTACCTGTATGTCGCCCCGGCGATCATCGTCATGCTCGTCGTGATCGGCTACCCACTGGTCTACACGGTCTACCGGTCGTTCTTCTTCACGGATGCCCGTGACCCGAGCTGGACCTGGACCGGGATCAGCAACTACACCGGCATCCTGTCCGACAACCTGTTCTGGCAGGTCACCCGCAACACCTTCGTCTGGACGGTCGGGAGCACCGTCCTGGCGATCGTCCTCGGCTTCGCCGCGGCGATGGTGCTCCACCGCGAGTTCGTCGGGCGCGGCCTACTTCGCGGCATCCTGCTGATCCCGTGGGTGATCTCCGCGGTCGCCGCGGCCTACATCTGGAAGTGGATGCTCCACTCCGACTACGGCCTGATCAGCAACCAGCTCCTCGCCTGGGGCTGGATCAGCGACGCGCTGGTCGTGCTGGACGACCGGAGCCGGGTGATGTCCGCCCTCGTCGTCGTCAACGTCTGGAAGGAGTTCCCGTTCGTCATGATCATGGTCATGGCGGGCCTCCAGACCGTCCCGCAGCCATTGCTCCGGGCGGCCCGCGTCGACGGGGCCAGCTCCTGGAACCAGTTCCGGCACATTACGCTGCCGCACCTCAAAGGCGTCCTGCTGATCACGACCCTGCTGTTGGCCGTGACCAACCTGAACTCCTTCACGCTGCCATTCCTGATGACCGGCGGTGGGCCGGCCAACGCCTCGCAACTCTGGATCACCGAGATCTACAAGATCTCCTTCGGAGCCGGTCTGCGCTACGGCGAGGCGTCCGCCTATTCGGTCATCCTGTTCCTGTTCATGGCGATCATCGGCTACTTCTATGTCCGTGCCCTGACCGGTGGCGGGCCAAAGAATGAGGAGGCAGGATGACCACCGCCAATGAGGGCGCCGTCCCGGCCGGAAGCCGCCCGGTCCTGCCACCGGTCGCCGATGCCCGTTCCGGGGTCGTCCGCGCGACGACCCTGCCAATGCCGCGACAGGCGGTGGCGCGGACCGCGACCAAGGCCCGGACGCGGAGCCGGCGACTCCAGCGGCCCGGCGGCTGGACGATCGCCGGCTGGATCTTCATGGTCGGTCTGATCCTCTACGCCGTCGTGCCGATGCTGTGGATGGTGTCGACCTCGCTCAAGAGCGAGTTCGCCGCGACCGAGTACCCGCCGCGCTGGATCCCCGAGTTCCCGACGATCGAGCAGTACCGTGAGCTGCTCAACCCGACCGCGGAAGTCGGGCAGACCTTCCTGCGCTACCTCGTCAACAGCCTCTGGGTGTCGATCGCGACCACCCTGCTCGGGCTGGTCGTCGGGGTGCCGGCGGCCTACGCGTTCTCCCGGTTCAGCTTCCCCGGCAAGGACGCGCTGTTCTTCGGGGTGCTGTTCCGGAACATGTTCCCGGCGGTCGTCTTCCTGATCCCGCTGTTCATCCTGATGCGGAACCTCGGGCTGATCGACACCCACGCCGCGTTGATCATCACGTACCTCACCTTCGGCCTGCCGCTGTCGATCTGGCTGCTGAAGGGGTTCTACGACAACATCCCGGTGGAGCTCGAGATGGCGGCGCGGATCGATGGCGCGACGCGCTGGCAGGCCTTCCGGCTGATCGTCATGCCGCTGTCGTCGCCTGGCATCATCGCGACGGCGATCTACGCCTTCATCCAGGCGTGGAACGAGTACATCTACGCCCGGACGTTGATCAACCGGGAGGAGCTGATGACCATGCCGGTCGGGCTGGGGCGGTTCTTCACCGAGTACGCCTCGAACTGGCCCGGCCTGATGGCGGCCTCCTTCATCATGAGCATCCCGGTCGTCGTGCTGTTCCTGCTGCTCCAGCGGTACTTCGTCCAGGCCCTGACCGAGGGCGCCGTGAAGCACTAGGCGCATCGTCCCCCTGCCCGGTCGTGGTCGGGCAGGGGGACGATGCCGGCGGAGGTATCCGTCGACGCGTCCGTGCCGGTCCGGTTGCCCTTCCGTCCCCCTCGTCCATTCAATGCTCACCATGGAGATCGAAATGGCCCAGATCACGCTGCGAGACGTCTACAAGAGCTACGGCGCGGTCCCGGCCGTCGACGGGGTCTCGATCGAGGTCAAGGACGGCGAGTTCGTGGCGCTGGTCGGGCCGTCCGGCTGCGGCAAGACGACGACGCTCAACCTCGTCGCCGGGCTGATCGAGCTGACCGACGGCGACATCTGGGTCGGCGACAAGCTGGTCAACGACCTCGACCCCAAGGACCGCGACCTCGCGATGGTCTTCCAGAACTACGCCCTCTACCCGAACAAGTCCGTCTTCGACAACCTCGCCTTCCCGCTGAAGATGCGGAAGCTGGGCAAGGTCGACATCGAGGAGCGGGTCCGCAAGACCGCCAAGATCCTCAACATCGAGATGCTGCTGGACCGACGCCCAAGGCAGCTGTCCGGTGGCCAGCAGCAGCGCGTCGCGCTTGGGCGGGCCCTGGTCCGCAACCCGGCCGCGTTCCTCATGGACGAGCCGCTGTCCAACCTCGATGCCAAGCTGCGCGTCCAGATGCGGGCCGAGCTCAAACGGTTCCACCAGGAGCTGAACGCGACGATCCTCTACGTCACCCACGACCAGGTCGAGGCGGTCACCATGGCCGACAAGATGGCGGTCATGAGCGGGGGCGTGATGCAGCAGTACGGCTCCCCGAAGGAGATCTACGACGGACCGGTCAACACCTTCGTCGCGTCGTTCGTCGGCTCACCGGCCATGAACCTGATCGCCGCCGACGTCACGACCGATGCCCAGGGCCGGACCGCGCTGGGCGGCTCGTCGGGCTGGACGCTGCCGCTACTCGAGCGCAACGCCCGCGTCGCCCGGACGTCGAGCGGCAAGGTGATCTTCGGCATCCGGCACGGCCACATCGGCATCCTGACCGAGGAGACCGATATCGCCATCCCGGCCCGTGTCTACACCGTCGAGCCGACCGGCGACATCACCTACGTCCACATCTTCCTGGACGGTGAGACCCTCGTCGCCAGCGTCCCGCCCGAGACGGTGCTCCATCCCGACCAGCCGGTCTGGCTGCGCCTGGACGAGGATTTCCTCCACCTGTTCGAGGCGACCGACGGCGTCCGGCTAGCCGAGGGCGCGGGTCGAGGCGGGACGGGTGTCAGCATCGCGGCGGCGACGACGGTCACGCTCTGACCGTCCACCGTCTTCACGGACCATCAAGAGATTCCCCGGAAACAGCTTGTTCCCCGACCGCGAATGCCTGCCAAGGTCATCCCCCGTGATGGCGGAGGCGACGTTCGCGGTCGATCTTTTCGGCCCTGGCGTAGCCATGCCCACCGGGTCGGGGAGGGGTCTCCGGCGCGAACCAGGCTGGCCGTGAGATTGATCGCGGCTGGCCGCCTTCTGCACCGAGGAGGGAGTAGTTGCGGTGAAAACCACGTCAGTCGTCAGACCTCCCAAAAAAGTCCATTGTGATCACACCATAGGAAACGATTCGAAGCCCAAATCACCATTATTCACCCAATAATTCACCTGCGATTCACTCGTGTCAGCGAATGGCAGGCGGGGAGATCCGGGATGCGGCAAAGGCGACATCGCCTGCTCAATCGACACTGCGTTATCCGTTGCCCCCAGAGCGTTATGAGGGCGAGCCGGAGCCGCCGATCCACTGCGACGGGTGCGGGCGATCGCGGCCGGCCGACCTGTCCATCATCCGGTTCGTCGATCGTCCTGACGGACCACAGTGGAGTCGATCGAACCCTTGGCGCGGTGCCGAACCTGCAAGCAGTCGACGCGGCACTGGCTTAGCTGCTTCTGTCCTGTGCGGATCGTATCGGCCCGGTCG
>CADCWK010000072.1 GCA_902806375.1 uncultured Thermomicrobiales bacterium | reverse complement strand
CAATATCACCGGCGAGGGCAACGGCGGCTACAGAACGCTCTACGGCAACCTCTGCCACCCCCATGAACGGGTCCGGGCTCACCTGCTCCCGATCGCTTGGGTCGCGCGGCGTCACCTCGACGCGGAAACCGTCGCCCGGGCCGTGCTGCCCAACGTCGCGTCCACCGAGCACTGGGCGACCTCCCTGGCCGTGCTCCGTGGCTGTTGTCGGTCTGAGGATCAGTTCGCCGATCTCACGGGACGGTATCGACCGGATGCGAGCGCCGCGCTCTACCGGGATCGCACCGTATCGGCGATCACCAGCGGCTCCAGTATTCAGGGATATGTCGCGTCGCCCGGCGACCTGCGCGACATCGAGCGATGTGTGCGCGATGAGGTCCTCCGTATCGCCACGACGGTCCCCGCCGCCGGCCCGGCGTAGCGTCGGTCCACGGGTTGACGCCCCTGCCGATCCTGTCGATCCATCGCCTGTCCCCGTGCCTGTCGCCGTCTGTTTCGAGGGCGGGTAGTCGTCCGGTATAGTCGGAGTCACCGGGGCACAGACGATGTGCCCCCCACGACGTCCCCGCGCGAGGAGCCACGATGACCGCCAGCCAGCCCGGACAGCAGATCCCCAACGTCCCGGAAGTCGATGTCGACGGTGCCCAGCGGATGATCGACGAGGGCGCCATCGCCCTCGACGTCCGGGAACCGAACGAGTTCGCCGAGGGCGTCATCCCCGGCGCCGTGCTCATCCCGCGGGCCGACGTCCCCGAGCGTATCGGGGACCTGATCCCGGACCCGTCCACCCCGATCGTCGTCTACTGCGCCGGCGGCGTCCGGTCGGCCTTCGCGACCCGTACGCTGGAGGAACTGGGGTACACCGGTGCGGTCTCCCTGGCCGGCGGCTTCAATGCCTGGGGCGCGGCCGGGAAGCCGACCGCCGGCCCGCAATAGGACCGCTCAGCGGCACCGATCATCCCCTACACTGGCTCATCAGACATACGTGCGTTTCTCGCTCCGGTAGCCACCGGTCAGCAGCAGAGGGGGCCGGCGATGTCGGCGCGATACAACGAGATCCTCCAGGCGACGAAGCGGGCCATCCGGGAGGTCGACGCGACCGAGGCCCGGAAGCTGATCGACCAGGGCGCGGCGGCGGTCGACGTCCGTGAGCAGGACGAGGTCGACCAGGGTGTCGTCCCCGGTTCGATCCATATCCCGCGCGGGTTCCTCGAGCAGCGGATCGAGGACGCCGTCCCGGAGCACAGCCAGACGGTCGTCGTCTACTGCGCCGGAGGGGTCCGGTCGGCCTTCGCCGCGAAGTCCCTCAACGAACTGGGCTACACCGACGTGGTCTCACTGGCCGGCGGCTTCAACGGCTGGAAGAACGCCGGGGAGGCCTGGCACGTGCCCGCCACCCTGACGTCCGACCAACGCCGCCGCTACAGCCGCCACCTGCTGATCCCCGAGGTCGGTGAGGCCGGACAGCACAAGCTGATCGACGCGAAGGTGCTGCTGGTCGGCGCGGGTGGGCTGGGCTCCCCGGCCGCCCTCTACCTCGCCGCGGCCGGCATCGGGACGATCGGCATCATCGACGCCGACACGGTCGACGACAGCAACCTCCAGCGCCAGGTCGCACACACGCTCGACCGCGTCGGGATGCCCAAGGTCGAGTCGGCGAAGATCGCGATGCAGGGGCTCAACCCCGACCTCGACGTCGTGACCTACCAGGTCCGCCTGACCAAGGAGAACGCGCTCGACATCTTCGCCGGCTACGACGTCATCGTGGACGGTGCCGACAACTTCGCGACGCGCTACCTGATCAATGACGTCTGCGTCCTGCTGGACAAGCCCAACGTCCACGGCAGCGTCTTCCGGTTCGAGGGCCAGGCCAGCGTCTTCCTGCCCCACCAGGGGCCGTGCTACCGGTGCCTGTTCCCGGACCCGCCCCCGCCCGAACTGGCGCCGAGCTGCGCCGAGGCCGGTGTGCTGGGTGTGCTGCCGGGCACGATCGGACTGCTCCAGGCGACCGAGACCGTCAAGCTGATCCTCGGGATCGGCGAGCCGCTGGTCGGCCGGCTGCTGCTCTACGACGCCCTGGCGACGGAGTTCCGTGAGCTGCGCCTGAAGCGCAACCCGGCCTGTCCCGTCTGCGGCGACGGCGCCCACGTCGACATCAGCACCATCGAGTACACCGACGCCGTCTGCGCTGTCCCGTCGCTGGCCTCGGCCGCCGACTGAGTCGGACGCGGCTGAATACCTGCACCATTCCGATGGCTAACCGACCCCTCCCCCGGCCCCTCCCCGGCTCCCGGCTCGCTCACCCGACCTACGGTCGCGTTCGGCTCACCGGTCCCAGGGAGGGGAGTCGTCAGCCGGACGTGGCAGGAGCCTGAGGCAATCAGATTGCTCAAGTCAACGGCCCTACCGCATCGATGCGGTGGGGCCGTTACCAGGCCTGGGTCCACCCTGTCTGATATCAAGTCGGGATGACGTCTCCCCTCTCCGGGCGGTGAGGAGGGACGACGAGCCGAGCCGGGGAGGGGCCGGGGGAGGGGTCTGCTCGCCACCAGATCAGCGGCCTGTGGAATTCCACTATCCAACCGGTTTCGTCTCCCCTACGCCGTGATCGGCACCGGTCGCAGCGCGGCCGCCATGACCTGACCCAGCGACGCCGACCCGTCCTCGACCCAGACACCGAACCGGCCATTGCTGACCTCACCGGAGAGGGTCGAGATCACGACCTCGTCCCCCAGCGAGAGCTCGATGTAGGGACCGGAAAGGATCAGACGGAACGCGATCTCTCCACCGCGCGGGAATGGCTCGCGCAGTTCGCCGCGCTGGTAGTCGGTGTAGGCGAAGCGTCGCTGTCCGGTCCAGCGGTCCAGCGTGGGCAGCAGTTTCTGCAGCTGCACGTCCCGCGAGCCGGCCCGCAGTTCGACGAAGTAGCCCGCCCCGGTCTCCGGATCGTGGCGGAAGGTCAGCCCGCCGGACTGGGCGTCGATCCGCAACGTCCCGGCGACGTCCAGGTCGCCGTGGTCGGTGCCCGTCGCGAGCACGTCCATCGTGCCGCTCGCCGTGGCAAGGGTCCAGGCACCGGCGTCCACCGGGGCTTGCTGGTCCTGGACCGTCTTCCGGTCCGCCGGCACGAGGGCGACCCGATCCCCGTCGTGGTACCCGGCCCAGCCGTCGAACGTGCCCCGGGCCAGGCTGCGGTCGGAGCGCTGGGTAAGGACCAATGGGGCTGGAACGAACTTGCCGGCGGTGTTGCGCTGGGTCGCCCAGTCGACCGAGGTGGGACCGTGATGGCCGAGGGGCCGGTGCCAGCAGAGGTAGAGGTCCTGCCCGCGCCAGCGAACGACCCGGCCCGCGTAGTGACCCTGCGGCGCCAGGATGCCCCCGTCGGCCGGGACCGTGTATGGCCCGTCGACCGCGTCCGCCTGCCAGTACCGCTGCGTGCCGTCCTCCATGATCCCGGCCGTCAGATACCAGGTCCCGCCGACCTCGAAGATCTGCGGGCACTCCAGGTCCCAGTAGCGGTGCGGGGCGAGCACGGGACCGAGGTGTTCCCAGGACAGCAGGTCGTCGGACACCAGGAGCGCGGCCGCCCCGCGTCGCAGCACCGGCCCGTCCTTGACCCGGGCACAGACGGCCATGTACCAGCGCCCGTTGGCGCGGACGGGTTTCGGGTCGCGGAAGGAGACCGAGCCGGACTCCGCCATCGTCGACTCGTACCAGCGGGGGTCGGCCTCGGCGATGGCGCGATTGCCCCGCTTGTCCCAGCGAATCAGGTCGGTCGAGGTGGCGTGGGCGACGCGCTGGACGCGGCCATCCTCCGCCCGGGCCAGCGCCGTGTAGATCATGTGGTAGGTGCCGCCGGCTTCGGTGACGCTCATCGTCCAGATCTGGTCGTCGTCCACGTCGCCGGGCGAGCCGGTCCAGAGCGCGGGCGGGAGCTGCTCCCAGCGCAGGCCATCCCGGCTGACGACGTGCTGGACGACATCATGGTTGGGCAGCGTCAGGTGGAACAGGTGCAGATCGTCGCCGTCGGCGAAGACCTCGATATCCCCGACCTCGGAGTAGCCAAAGCCGCGAGGGGCGTACATGGTGGCAATTCCCTATCCCTTGAGACCCGTGAGGGTGATGCCCTCGATCAGATATCGCTGCGTGAAGATGTACAGGACGAGGACCGGGAACAGCGACAGCGCGACGCCAGCCAGCACGACCGCGACGCTGCCGTTGCCGAGGTAACCCTGGAGCGTGACCAGGCCGACCGGCAGCGGGAAGTTCTCATACGACGTCAGGAAGATGAACGGCCGGAAGAACTCGTTCCAGTACTGGTTGAACGTCAGGATCGCCAGCACCGCCAGCGCCGGCCGGGCCAGCGGCAGGACGACGTCGACGAAGATCCGCCAGTGGGTAGCGCCGTCGAGGCGCGCGGCGTCCTCCAGGTCGTTGGGGATCGTCAGGAAGTACTGCCGGAGCAGGAAGACGCCGAAGGCTGACGACCAGCCTGGCAGGATCACCGCCCACAGCGTGTCGGCCAGCCGAAGTTCCCCGAGAAGCACAAAGATCGGGATGACGGTCGCCTGGATCGGCACCATCAGCGACGACATAAGCACGACGAACAGCATCCCCTTGCCGGGGAAACGCAGCCGGGCGAAAGCGTAGGCCGCCATCGCTGAGGTGACGAGTTGGCCAATGACGACGGCACCGCTGATCAGGACGCTGTTCAGGAAGAAGCGGAAGAACGGGACCTGGTCAAAGACCGCCGCGTAGTTGTCCCACTGCCAGTCGGTCGGGATCCACTTTGGCGGCAGCAGGAACGACTGGAGCGGCGACCGCAGCGAGGTCGACAGCATCCAGATGAACGGGGCCATCATGACGATGCTGACCCCGAGGAGCAGGAGGAAGACGGTCCCGTCAGCGATGCTGGCCCGAAGCCGGCGCAACATGACGGCGCGACGCGGCTCCGGAGTCACGATGAACGCCATGCCGGCCTCCTACTGATAGTGAACCCAGCGCTGGCTCATCCAGAACTGGAGCAACGTGAACAGCATGATCACGACGAACAGGATGACCGCGATCGCGGAGCCGTACCCGAACTCCAGGTTCTGGAAGGCCGACTCCTGGATCATCATCACGACCGTCCGGCTGCTGTCGCCCGGACCGCCGCGGGTCATGATGAACGGCGTCTCGAACACCTGGAGCGAGGCGATCACCCCGATCACGGTCGCGAACAGGATCGTCGGGCTGAGCAGCGGGATCGTCAGCGTCCGGAGCCGGGTGAACGGGCCGACACCGTCGATCGAGGCCGCCTCGTAGATGTCACGTGGAATGTTCTGCAGACCGGCGACGAACAGGATGAACGTGAAGCCCAGGCGCTGCCAGACCGACGCCAGCACGATCGTGAACAACGACCACTGGGTCGAGTTCAGCCAGGGCACGCGCTCGAATCCCAGCTGGACGAGGTAGTAGTTGATGACGCCGAAGTCGCGACTGAACATGTAACTGAAGATGATCGCGATCGCGGTCGACGACGTGATCACGGGCAGGAAGAAGGCCGTTCGGAAGACGTACCGCAGGAACGTGGGCATCCGACTCTGGACGCCGACGGCAAGCAGCAGCGCGATGGTGATCTCCAACAGTGTGCTCAGGATGACAAAGACGAAGGTGTTGCGGAAACTGATGATGACCCGCTCGTCTCCGGCCAGGCGCTGATAGTTGTCGAGGCCGATCCCGACTGGCTCCGACACGACGTCGTAGCGGGTGAAGCTGAGCACGACCGAGGCGATCAGAGGCCCGGCGACGAAGACGACGAACAGGACAAACACTGGCAGGAGATAGACGTAGGCTGCCCGCGCCTCCCGCCGCTGCTCACCACGAAGCGAGCCGGTCCCTGACCGGGGCGACACGGGGACGGTCATCCCTGGCAACGACGCGGAACCTGGCCGGTCGGACAACGCCATACGCCTCTCCCGGGGTTAGGGGGGCGGTGGCTAACACCGCCCCCAGTATGGCTAGCCCTGGCGCGCCAGCAGGTCCGTCAGTTCCCGATGCATGCCATCAAGCGACTCCTGTGGGGTCTGGTCCTGGGACATAGCGAGGCCAACATATCGGGTGAAGATATTGGCCATCTCCACGGCGGGTGGTGGTGCGGGGATCGGCGCCGTGTCTGGGAACAGGTCCAGCGTGTCGTAGAAGACGTTGTAGCTCTTGGGTCCGAGCTCGGGTGTCCAGAGTGCGTCCGATGCGAGGGAACGGCGTGCTGGCGTCGTATTGCCTCCGGCCGCCACGCTGGTGATGACGTCGGAGCTGGCGCGGAACTTCAGCAATTCCCAGGCGGCGTCCTTGGCCAGCGAGTCGTTCATGATCACGTACCCCGCGGTCCCAAACTGGTGCCGCTGACTCTTCCAGCGCGGCATGAAGGTAACGTCGAAGTTTTCAGGCGTTACTCCCGACGCGGCCAGCGACGAGATCAGGTAACTCCCTGCGGGGAACGACGCGAGTTGGCCACCGCTGAACAGGGCGATGACCTGGGACTGGTCGCCTTCGGCCTGGGCCGGGTTCGGAGCGGCGTTCAACTCGTGAGTCAGGTCGACGAGGTACTGGAGCGCCTCGACGTTGGGAGCGGCATTGGCCTGCGAGTTGGCCCATCGGATGCCACCGCCGCGGCCCTGGGCGGCGGGGTCATTCGCGTAGAAGGACTGCCAGAGCCACTCACCCCCGGGCGCCTTTTCCTCGGTGAGGACGTTGCCGCCGTTGATGAACAGCCAGGGGATCGCTCCACCCCAGAGCCGGTTGGTCCAGGCGAAACCGTAGCGACCACTCTCGGCGATGGCTCGCATCGCGTTCGTGAAGTCGTCGATGGTCCACGTCGCCGATGGCATCGTGGCGCCTACCTCGGAGAACTGTTGGGGGCTGTAGAAGATGTTGGCCGCGTTGAAGTCCACTGGCAACGAGTAGAGCGATCCCTCGTACATCATGGCTTCGATGAGCGACGGTGCGACATCGCTGAAGTATTCCTGCATCTGGGCAGCGTCGCGCTGAACGTAGTCGTCCAGTGGGGATGCCAGTCGCGAGGCAAAGAGTTGCAGCCCCTCGGTCGCCACGAAGCAGATGTCCAGGGTGTCGCCGGATGCGATCAGCGCGAGCACTTTGGTGAAGTACTGGTCCCAGTCGGGCGCCTCGATCGGGATGACCTCGACCTGGATATCGGGGTTGGTCGCGGTGAACTGGTCGAACAAGGCCTTGGTCGTCTCGGCGTCCTCGATACTGCCGAACTGGGCGATCCGGACGACCTGAGCACCCTGCCGGAGCAGGGCCGGCGCGCGGCGTTCCGGGACGATCGGCCGGGCCGCAACAGTGGTGGCGATGAGCGAGCCGGCGACTCCGGCCGACGCTCCGGCGAGGAGGGACCGACGATCGAGTCGCGACGGTGCGGCTGCCATGGTTCTACTCCGGTCTCGAGCCGCCACAGCGATGAGGCGGGCAGGCGGACCCCAGTCAGGGTCATGGCGCAAGAAGCCACTATCCCGCTAGAGACTGGGGCACAAAACGATTTACGCGGGCCGACACTGGCTCGTAAAACGTTTCACCAGCATACCCGTCCCGCGCTGGATGTCAACCATCCGCCCGGAAGCCGGGAGGAGATGGCGTGTCCGGACCCCCGGAAGCTACCGGCCGCGGTGGCTGTCGACGAGGTGCCCAGCCATGGTTCTGATGCCAGGAGCGACCGGCGCCGCGATGGAATCGCGCCGCACGAGCGGGCACGGCAGGTTGATCTGCGCGGGATCCGCCGAGTCCCCGGACACCATCTCCAGCAGCCGTTCGCTGGCCCAGGCACCCATGGCGTAGTGCGGCAACTGGACCGTCGTCAGCCCCGGCCGCAGCCGGGTCGCGATGATCTCCTGGTTGTCGAAGCCGATCACGCTGATGTCGTTCGGGACCCGGAGACCGAGATCGGCCAGTGCGGCGTAGGCTTCCATCGCCATGCGGTCCGTCGCGCAGAAGATCCCGGTCGGCGGCTGGTCGAGAAGCATCAGTTCTCTCGTCCGCCGGTATGGGAGACCGATTTCGTCCGTGGCGGAGCGGACCAGGCCGGTGTCGAACCCGATCCCGGCCCCGGCGAGCGCCTGCCGGTAGCCGGCCAACCGACCGGCCGTTGCCGGGAGACCCTCTTCGAGGTTGATGAAGCCGATCCGCCGGTGGCCGGCTTCGAGCAGTTGGGTCGTAGCCGTTCGCCCACCGCCGACCTCGTCCGGGACGACCGACGGGTAAGTCAGATCGCCGGTGAAGCAGTCGACGAGGACGCAGGGGACTTCTCCGAAGACTGGCGGCAGCCAGACTTCCTGGTGGTGATCGGCGGCGTAGATCAGCCCCTCGACCTGTCGCTCCATGAGCTGCTCGGCGGCCCGCTCGGCCAGGGCCGCGTTGGCGCCGGTATTGACGATCATCACGACCTTGCCATGCCGCCACGCCACGTCCTGGGCCCCACGGATGACATCGCCCGCATTGGGGTTGGCGGCGACGGCGTCGGTGATGAAGCCGATCGTGTCTGACCGCTGGGTGCGCAGCTGCCGCGCGGCGGCATTCCGCCGGTAGTTGAGCCGTTGGGCCGACGCCTCGACCCGCTCGCGCGTCTGGTCCGAGATCGTCGCCGATGCGACACGATTCAGCACCAGGGACACCGTCGTGATCGACACTCCAGCATCCCTGGCGACGTCGCTGAGGGTGACCCGGGTTGAGGTGCGTCTGGCTGGCATGGAGGACCCTGATCGACATGGCGTGCGGAGCGCTGGCAGGCTGCCCGTCTGGACAGGGTATACGCCCGGCGCAACCCGGACCTACGGATCTGCGTGGTCAGCTGGCGGTCGCCGCGGTCAGGGCACGGTCGAGGTCGGCGATCAGGTCGTCCGGGTGCTCGATCCCGACCGAGAGCCGGACGAGCCCCTCACCGATCCCGAGGGTCGCCCGTTGCTCGGCGGTGTAGG
>CADCWK010000071.1 GCA_902806375.1 uncultured Thermomicrobiales bacterium | reverse complement strand
CTTCACCGGATGGTCCGACCCGTAGCGATGGGGCGGACAGGATGCTTCGGCCCGGCGGAGGACGGTGCAGATGCACGCGACCCACCGGTACGCCCTGAGTATAAACGAAACATTATGGGAAGACGGAGACCCTCACGGGCAAGCGACTAGGGACGCGCCTCCTGAGCGACCACATCCAGGCGCCACGCTGCGGCCGGCGGGCGCTGACCGGGGCGGATCAGTCGACGGCGGGACGGCGCGGAACCATGCCCCGCAGGCGCCGCCAGCCACTGCTGGCGACCCGTCCTCCCCGGTCGATCCCCTGCCGGATCAGCCAGACGGTCGTCTCCTCGATGACCTTGATGTCCGCCTCGACGTGGGCCATCGTCAGGTCGACCCGGTGCAGGTGGCGGGCCGAGACCTCGGCCGGGGCGCTATGGAGCGCCTGGCGCAGTGCCCGGAGCAGGACGTAGAGGTCATCGAGCTGGCCCGCGATGGGGATCACGCCCGGTACCAGGTCAACCGGCGAGGCGAGGTACAGCCCGCCGACCCCGAGCGCGACCTTGCTCCGCGTCGGGACGTCCGGGTCCTGGACCAGCGCGGCCGCGACGCGCGCATAGCGGGGCAACCGCTTGATCGCCTCCCAGAACCGTGGCAGGGGCGATCCCGGCCGCGCCGCCGCTTCCTGCGCCTCGGCGGTCAGGACCAGTGGCGGGGACTCGGGCGCGGGCGGCTCCACCCCGGGCGGAGTCTGATCGGTGGCGTCGGCCGTGGGGCGCTGCTCATCGGGGTCGGACACGGGCTGGTCCTTTCTGCTGGACGCGATCGCTGGATTGCGGACGGGCAACTGTCATGCCACCCTACCGGCGGCACGGGGCGAAACGCCGTGCCGATCCATCACAGTCTGATGGGGAGGTGTCGCCCGGGTGTGGCGACGATGTGGCCACCGTTTGCCGATCCGGAGTCGGTCCAGCCACCCCTCGCGGCCCGGATTACGTCGAGGAGGACCCGTCATGACCGCCACGCCATCGTCCGGGGATCACGCCACCCGGGTCCGCCCGCCTTCGCTGGCCGACTTCGAGGACTGGGGTCGTCTCTACGCCGCCTATGCCGGTTTCTACGGCAACGACCAGACACCGGCCGCGCGGGACCTGGTCTGGGGCTGGATCCACGATCCCCACCACGAGGTCTCGGCGCTGCTTCTCCTCGACGAGGGAGGGAGCCCTGTCGGCCTGGCCCACTATCGGCCGTTCGCCCGGCCCCTCGCCGCCGGCCGCGGCTGCTACCTCGAAGATCTGTACGTCGATCCCGCCCATCGCGGCGGCGGCGGCGCCAGCGCCCTGCTCGCGGAACTCCGCCGGCTGGCCCGTATCAACGGTTGGTCGGTGGTCCGCTGGATCACCGCCGACGACAACTACCGGGCGCGATCGCTCTACGACCGCGTCGCCACCCGTACGGGCTGGATCACCTACGACATGTCCCCGGACGATGCGGTCGGCGTCTGACCGGGCCGGTGGTCGCGCCGCGCTCCTCCGGTCCTCGCTGGCCGGCGGCGCCCATCATTGACGACCGGGCGGACCGCACCAGATACTTGCATGCCTGACCAGTACCAGCACGGGCAGCGCGGAACGGGCGCCCCCTCCAGACCCCCAGCCGACCGGACGGCGCCACCTGGTCCGGCTCGCTGGCAGTGTCCCCGCCGAAGCCAAGGAACCCGCATTGCCGCAGAGCGCGTCGTCGCTGCCAGAATCCAGCCAGCGAGCCGATACCGTGGCCACCGACGTGTCAGCCGAGCCCCGCCCGCTGGACACCGTCGCGCCGGACATGGTCGGACCGGGCATCGATCCCGACCTCCCGGAGGGTGTGTCGATCCCGGACGTGGTGATCCGCCGGCTACCGGTCTACGTCCGGACCCTGCGGAGCCTGCGCGCCAACGACATCCTGACGGTCTCCTCGGACGAACTGGCCGACCACATCGGCGTGACGGCCGCCCAGATCCGGCGCGATCTCTCGTACTTCGGCCGGTTCGGCAAGCAGGGCAAGGGCTACGACACCGGTTTCCTCGCCGACCGGATCGCCGAGATCCTCGGCGTCGACAGCCACTGGGACGTCGCCCTGGCCGGCGTCGGCAACCTCGGGCAGGCCGTCCTCCGTTACCGCGGCTTCAGCCGTCCGAACTCGTCGTTCGACATCGTCGCCGTCTTCGACCGGGGGCACCACGGTCCCGACGACCGGATCGACGGCATCCCGATCCTGTCGACCGACCGGATGACCGAGGTCATCCGCGAACGGCAGATCCGGGTCGGCATCATCGCCGTCCCAGCCGCCGCCGCCCAGGACATCGCCGACCGGATGATCGCCGGTGGCGTCAAGGCGCTGCTCAACTACGCCCCGGTCGTCCTCAAGGTCCCCGACGACGTCACCGTCCGTGAGATCGACCCGGTCAGCGCGCTCCAGTCCATGACGTTCTATCTGCGCGATCGCTAGGGAGCCGCTGCCCGCTCCCGGGACCCTCCACGCGCGCACGCCAGCAGGGCACCCGGAGGATCCGGGTGCCCTGCCAGATTCGGTGACTGGGCGCGTGGTCAGGTGACGATCAGGCGCTGGTACCGAACGCGGACCGGAGGGCCGTGGCGGCCTCCTCGACGGCCTCGGCGGCCTTGTCGACGACGGCTCCCGTCCCAAAGAACTCGTGCGTGACGCCCTCGTAGGTCGTGACGGTCGTCTCGACCCCAGCATCGGTCAACTGCTGGGCGAAGATCTCGCCCTGGCTGAACAGCGGGTCGATCTCGGCAAGGATCACCGTCGCCGGCGGCAGTCCGGTCAGGTCCGCAATCGCGGGCGAGACGTACGGGTCGGACGTCGCGATGCTCGGGTCGGGCAGGTAGTAGGAGCCGAACCATTCGAGCATGGCGGAGTTCAGCGGGACCGCGTCGACGAACTGCTCGATCGACTCCGTCTGCTCGCCCTCGGGGGCGAAGGTCGCCACCGGGTAGACCAGGACCTGGTGGACCGGCAGGACGCCGCCGAGGTCGCGCGCGAGCAGGGAGACGACGGCCGCGAGGTTACCTCCGGCGCTCTCACCGACGACGGCGACGCGCTCAGGGTCGCCGTTGATCAGCCCGGCGTTCTCGATCACGTACTGGAGGGCCGCGTACGAGTCATCGACCGCGGCCGGGTACGGGGCCTCGGGAGCCTGCCGGTAGGCGACCGAGACGACCAGGCAACCCGCAGCGTTGGCGATGGCGCGGCAGGACGGATCGTAGGTGTCGAGGTTCGCGATGACGAAGCCGCCGCCGTGGTAGTAGACCGCAACGGGGAGCGGTTCGTCACCGGCCCCGACCGGGGCGTAGACGCGGGCGACGATGTCACCCGCCGGTCCGGGGATCAGGATGTGACTGATATCCCCGATTTCCTCGAAGGCGGGTTCGCCCTGGGCCGAGAGGACCTCGATCGTCGCGGTCGTCGCAGAGGGCAGGTTGCGGGCGATCTGCGGCGAGACCGACTCGATCGGCGGAGCCTCGTAGGAGACGAGGGTATCGACGATCTGCTGCATCTGGGGATCGAGGGGGACACCACCGCTCACCATCGGCGTGGCCTCGCCGGCCGGGGTCGCGTCCTGGGCCGAAGCCGTGCCCGTGAAGCGACTCGCGAGCAGGCCGCCCGCGGCGATCGCTCCGGCTCCAGCGACGACGTTCCGACGGTTGGTGGCGTGGGACGTCAGATCAGCGCTCGTCATGGGTCGGAATACTCCTGTACGGGGTACGTCGTATGGATGAGACATCATCCGATCGGTGGATAGCCCATCGATCTCGGTATCCGGGATGCAACCCTGCTGCCAGTCCCCGAAATATGTGTTGCGCGTGCTACCAATACACGGCCACGGCTGGGAGGCGGCGCCCCGGCTCTGCAACCATGAGGCTCCCTCGGATGGCTGCACCGGGGCCGCGTCTCCGGGCCGCGGGCAGGGGAACGGACGCTTCTCGCGCGCGGGAACGGACTCCCGAAATCCGCCACCACGGATCGCGGTCGACTTCGTGTCACTGGTACACTAAGTCGTGACGGAAGCTGTTCCCCCCTGATCCGTCCCAGCGATCTCGACAGAGCGAGCCTCTCATGACTGCCCATCCCACGTCACCGACTGTCGCATCGGCGCCCAGCCGATCGGTCGACGTCATCGTGATCGGCGCCGGAGTCGCCGGTCTGGCGTTCACGCTTCGGCTCCCATCCCACCTCCGGGTCGCCCTGCTGACCAAGTCGGCCCTCGGGGAAAGCAACACCCGGTACGCCCAGGGTGGGCTCGCCGCGGCGGTCGGTCCCGACGACTCGCCCGGACTCCATGTCCAGGACACCCTGACGGCCGGGGTCGGTCTCTGTGACGAACCGGTCGTCCGGGCGCTGGCCGAAGGCGCCCCGGCCGCGGTCCGCTGGCTGATCGAGATCGGGACGGCGTTCGACCGCGAGGGCGACGGCTACGCCCTGGGTCGCGAAGGCGCCCACAGCCGCCGGCGCGTCCTCCACGCCGGTGGGGACGCCACCGGCGCCGAGATCGAGCGCGCACTGGTCGCCCGTGTCCGGGCCGACGCCAACATCACCGTCCACGAACACGCCTTCGCCTATGACCTCATCGTCCGGGATGGCCGATGCGTCGGCGTCCGGGCCGACATCGGCGGCGAGTCACCGGTCGATCTGCTCGCCCCGGTCACCGTGATCGCCGCCGGCGGCGCCGGGCAGCTCTGGGCGACGACATCGAACCCGGTCGGCGCGACCGCCGACGGGCTGGCCATGGCGCTCCGGGCCGGCGTCGCCGTCGCCGACCTCGAGTTCATGCAGTTCCACCCGACCGTCCTCGCGCTGCCGGAGACGGCTCCGTTCCTCGTCTCCGAAGCCGTCCGCGGCGAGGGCGCCTACCTGCGCGACGCCCGCGGCGACCGGTTCATGGAGGCGGTCCACCCACTCGCCGAACTGGCCCCGCGCGACGTCGTCGCCCGGACCATCCAGCGCCAGCTCGTCGCGGACGAGGCCGACCACGTCGATCTGGACCTGCGGCACCTGGACCCGGACGAGACACGACGCCGGTTCCCGACCATCGCCGCCGAACTGGCTGCCCGCGGGCTGGACCTGGCCCGGGACCTGATCCCGATCGCCCCGGCCGCTCACTACTTCATGGGCGGCATCGTGGCCGGGATCGACGGCCAGACGAGCCTGCCGGGGTTGCTCGCGGTCGGCGAGGCGTCATGCACCGGCGTCCACGGCGCCAACCGGCTCGCGAGCAATTCCCTGCTCGAGGGGCTGGTGTTCGGGCTCGCGGCGGCCGACCGCATCGCGCGCGAGGGTCTCCCGCTGCCTGAGCCCGTGCCCGACGTCTTCGCCTCGCCGCAGCGGATCCCTGACGATGAGCTGGTCGCTGCCGAGGTGCGGACCGATCCGGCGACGGAGGAGATCAGCGCCATCCGGACCGAGCTCCAGCGCACGATGAGTCGCAACGTCTCGGTCCTGCGGGACGCGGCAGGGCTGGCCGACGCCGCCGGAACCGTCCGGGAACTGCGGGCCCGCCTGGGGGCGACCGGGCCGGCGGTGGATCTCCCCGGAGATGACGGTACGGGTCAGCGACGCGATCCGGCTGGTGTCCAGGCGACGTCACCGCTGGTCGAGACGCTAGCCTCGCCGGCATCGGACAGGTTCGCCGGCCCCGCCGCCCGTCCCCTGTGGACCGACCGGCGGGACATCGCGGAACTCCGTAATCTGCTCGATGCCGCCACCGCGGTCATCGCCGCGGCCGGGCAACGCGAGGAGAGCCGGGGCGCCCATGCCCGGGCTGACTTCCCAGCGACGCGACCGGACTGGGATGGCCAGCACAGCGTGCTCCCCGCTGGCACGGGTGGCCAGTGGAGGCATGGGACGCTTCCCGTCCTGTCGGCTATTCCGGTATAATCTAGTCAGCAATTGACTACCTGATCGCCAGCCCGACCGCCGGGTCGGCGACCCAGCCGGAAGGACCCGCCAATGTCACAGCCAATGGTCACTGAGATCTTCGTCTCACCCGCGTCGGGTGAAGCCATGCAGGCCCGGCGGCAAGTCGAGGCCTTCGCGGGCGAGGGCCTCGAGGGAGACCGCTTCCGCCGGCCCGGCGGCTGGACGGAGGGCGACGGGCGCCAGGTGACGCTGGTGGCGCGGGAGTCGCTCGACGAGATCGAGGCGGAGTCCGGGATCGTGATCCCGGCCGTGAAGAGCCGGCGAAACATCATCACCGACGGGGTCCGGCTCAACGATCTCGTCGGGCGCCGCTTCGCGCTCGGTAGCGTCGTCTGCGAGGGGGTTGAGGTCTGTCAGCCCTGCGCGAAGATGGGCGAAGTCCTCAACGAGGACAAGGCCAGGGTCGTCAAGGCGCTCGTTCACCGCTCCGGGCTCCGGGCGCGGATCGTCTCCGGCGGGACGATCCACGCCGGGGACACGATCATCATCGACCCGCCCCACCTCGCCTGACCGGTCTGGTCCTGGCGGGATCTTACAGTCCGCGGTCGGCCGTCCCGGTTGCCGATCCGCTCCTCACGATGCCTCTGGAGCCGGTCGGCAAGCGATGTTGCCAGCGGCTCGCGAGTGGCTGCGGGATACGGGGTAGCGTTCCCGTCCCTGCCCAGTCCCGGGTACCGGATGGGCAGGACGAAGGCCAGCCCGATCGGTGGCTGGCCGCTCGCGCTCCTGCGATCACCGCCCACGGGATCGCCGCCCGGCGGTCACGACAGCAGCCGGGTCGCCGTCTCGACGTACACCTTCGCCTGCGTCACCAGGTCGTCGATGAAGACGCACTCGTTGGCACCGTGAGCCCGCTCCCCACCCGGCCCATAGCCGACCGTGTCGATCCCGGCCTGCCGGTAGAAGCGTCCGTCCGTCGCGCCGGCGTTGGCGACGAAGTACGGCGGTTCGGTGCCCGTGACCACCGTGGCGGCGGCCTTGAGCGCCTGGACCAGCGGTGAGTTCTCGTCGGTGATGTTGGCCGCGATCCAGTCGCCATGCGGGTCGACCGTCATCCGGTAGCGGAAGTCCGGGTCTTCGGCCGCAATCCCGTCCAGGGTCGCGACGATCTCGGCGACGGCGGTGTCCCTGTCCTCGCCGGGGATCAGCCGCCGGTCGACGGTGATCGTGCATTCCCCAGGCACGACGTTATGGGCGACACCACCGGTGATAGTGTTGACGCTGATCACCGGCTTGCCGATCGCCGGGTGGAACTTGTCGATCACCTGCTCGAGCGCGAGGACCGCTTTCGACGCCTTGGCGATGGCGTTGATGCCGTTGGTCCGGGCGGCGGCCGTGTGGCTGGCCCGCCCGATGAACGTGATCTCGATCCCGAGGATGCCGCGCTCGGCGTTCCGGACCTTGAGGTCGCTCTTCTCCCCGATCAGGCAGTAATCCGGCCGGGGCAGCCGACCAGCCGCGATCTCCTCGAGGACGAAGATCGAGCCGTCGTGGGCGCTGGTCTCCTCGTCGCTGACGACGTGGGCCTGGAGGCAGCCGCGGAGCGGGACGTCCCGGAACAGCGACATGACGTAGAGCATGACGCCGACGCTGCTCTTCATGTCGCTGGCGCCGCGGCCGAACAGCCGCCGGCCATCCTCGCTGACGACCGGCTCGAAGGGGCCGTTGGTCCAGGCGTCCGGGTCGGAGACCGGGACGGTGTCGAGGTGACCATTCATCGCCAGCGTCGGACCAGTCGACGGGTCACCGATCGAGACGATGACGTTCGGGCGAGCCGGGTCGCGGCTGACCACCTCGTAGGACAGCCCCTGTTCGTCGCACCACGCGGTGACCGACGCCATGACGGCCGCCTCCTCGCCGCTGGGCGACGGGATCGCGATCAGTCGCTGTGCGATCGCGATGATCGCGTCCCGCTCGACCGCTGGTACCGTCGATGGGATCGTCCGCTGGCTCACGATGCTGTCTCCCTGCGCGATGACGGGCTGGTCCCGGTCCGATATGGCATGGCGGGACGGCGGACAGTGACCTGGCCGCGATTGGTCGTCTGGACGACGGCGTGGTGCTGGACGGACCGGGCGAAGGGCGCCGCTGAACCGGGGCCCGCTACAGGCGTTCGAACCGGGAGACATTGGCGACGAAGACGACGGCGCCCCCGACCTCGACCTCGAAGTTCTCGGGCATGTAGAGGAGCCCCGGCTCCAGTGCCGGGGAATAGGGCACCGCGATCTGGGTGCGGCGGCGGCAGATCCGCCGCAGGATGCTCATGACGGCCGGAACGACGTGGTCCTCGACACCGATCATCAGGCTGGTGTTGCCGGTCCGGAGGAAGGAACCGGTGGTGCTCACCTTGGTGAAGCGATGACCGGCCCCGACCAGGGCCTGGGTCAGGGTGTCGGTGTCCTCGTCCTGAACGATAGCGATGATCATCTTCATCGGCGTCCTCCCACCATCGTCTGGCCGTAGAATCGGCAGTCTAGCGACACCACGGTCCGGCGTCCACTGCCGACCGCACGAGCCGTCCGACCCCCTCGCCTGCCGGTGCTCACTTCCCGGCTCACGTGCCCGAGGCGGGTGCCCCGGCCACGGCCCTGGCGTCGTCCGGTGCGGTGGCCAGTTGCAACCGGACGATGAACGTCGCCCCCGCCCCCTCGTCGCTGAGGACCGAGATCGTCCCGCCATGGGCCGTCACGATCTCCCGGGAGATGCTCAGCCCGAGCCCCAGGCCACGCTGGAGTTCGTCCCGCTCGTCGGCGCCCCGGAAGAACGGCTCGAAGACGTGCGCCTGGACAGCCATCGCGATGCCCCGGCCGTGGTCGGTCACCCGGATCTCGGCGGCGTCACGGCGCTGCCCGAGCCAGACGTCGATCGGCGTGCTCGCCGGTCCGTGGATGATCGCGTTGCCGATCAGGTTGTCGAGCACCGACCGCAATCGCCGCCGGTCACCGATTACCGTCGCCCCTTCGGCGATCTCCAGCCGCAGGCTGGCCGGCTCGTCCATTGAGAGCTGCGCCCCTGCCACGGCCTCGCTGACGACCACGGCGAGGTCGAGGGGTTCCATCTGGTACCGCATGGTGCCCTGACCCAA
>CADCWK010000070.1 GCA_902806375.1 uncultured Thermomicrobiales bacterium | reverse complement strand
ACACCACCAGCGAGACCGGCACCGACTGCCCACCCGTCGTCGTCGACGCCCATGGTCTGCCCGGCGGCCCGGTCACCATGGCCGGCGACCGGAGCAGCCAGTACTTCTCCGCCCTGTTGATGGCGGCGCCGTACGCCCGTCAGGACGTCACGATCACGGTCGACGGCGATCTCGTCTCCAAGCCGTACATGACCATCACGGCTGCGGTCATGCGCGACTTCGGGGTCCAGGTTGAGATCGACGATGTCCACTGGCGGACCTTCGCCGTCCCCAGCGGGCAGCGCTATACCGGCCGCCCCTACCCGATCGAACCCGACGCGTCCAACGCCAGCTACTTCTTCGCCGCCGCGGCCGTCACCGGTGGGACCGTCCGGGTGCCGGGCCTGGGCGGCGGTTCCACCCAGGGCGACCTCGGCTTCGTCCGGGTGCTGGAGGCGATGGGCGCCACGGTCTCCATTTCCGACGACTCCACTGAGGTGACGGGTCCGCCGGTCGGGAATCTGCGCGGGGTCGATCTCGACCTCAACGCGATCTCCGACACCGCTCAGACGCTGGCCGCGATCGCGCCGTTCGCGAGCGGCCCGACCACGATCCGCGGCGTGGGCCACATGCGCCTCAAGGAGACCGACCGGGTCGCCGCCCTGGCGACGGAACTGCGCAGACTGGGCCAGGTGGTCGACGAGCGCCCGGACGGGCTCCGCATCGAACCCCGGCCGGTCACGCCGGCGACCGTCGCGACCTACGACGATCACCGGATGGCCATGAGCTTCGCGATCACCGGTCTCGGTGCCCGCGGAGTGACCATCGCCGACCCGGACTGCGTCCGCAAGACCTTCCCGGACTTCTTCCAGCGCCTCGCCGCCGCCCGCGGCTGACCGCACCACCCGCCCTCCTCTTGCAGGGTGCCCAATAGTCCATGCGGTAGACTGCCGCCGTGCCGGACTGTCGGCCAAACTTCTGGCCGTAGCTGCGGCGTCCGATTGCCCCGTATCCTCGGACCCGATCGACCAGCTGGATTCCGCCGCGACGGAGGGCCTGGCTTGCGACGCCTCCTGCCGATCCTGCGCCTCGCGATCCCGGCCCTGGCCCTGTTCGCGATCGCGCTGTCCCACAACCTCGGCCAGGTCGAGGAGACCGCCTTCCACCGGGACGAGTCCCGGTGGGTCGGCCGTGCGTACCTCCTCGACGAACTGATCCGGGACCCGCTCGGCGACACCTGGAACGACAGTGACTTCACGCGCAACCAGCCGCCCCTCGGCTCCTACCTGATGGGCCTGGGCCTGACCCTGCAGGGCCGCGACACCGACACGACGACCGACAATCGGCTCTACGACTTCAACCGCGACTTCGAGTGGAACGTCCGGAACGGGCGGCAGCCCGCCGGCGAGGACATCCTGGCCGGGCGGCGGACCAACGCCGTCGTGGGAGCACTGCTGGCCGTCGCTGTCTTCTTCATCGGGCAGCAGCTGGCCGGGCTGACCGGCGGCGCCATCGCCGGTCTGTTCCTGGTCTTCAACCCGCTCGCGACCCACATGTCGAGCTGGGCCGGGGCGGACGGGCTCCTCGCCCTCACGGTGGCGCTCGCGGCCCTGACGGCGATCAGGCTGTTCGACCGGCCCGGCTGGGGCAAGGCGTTGCTGCTCGGCGTCCTGCTCGGGCTCGGGGCCGCGACCAAGCTCAGTCCGCTGCTGGTCGCCGGGCTCGTCGGAGCGATGGGCGGTGCGCTGCTGATCGCCGGGCGACCGTGGCAGCGCGGAGCCGATGGCGCCCGCCAGCAGGGCCTCGGCTGGATGCTCATCACCTGCCCGGCCGTGGCGTTCGCGACGCTGGTCGCCACGTATCCCTACCTCTGGCGATCCCCGATCCAGCACCTGCGCAACATGTTCGCCTACCGAAACGACGAGATGGAGCTCCAGGGCGACATCCCCGCCGAGGGCACCCCCGGCTGGGACTCGATCGCCGTGGATGGCGGTCTGCCCGATGCCATCGCCCGGACCCGGTTCTGGCTGGGCGAGGCGCTCTCGACCGGGAGGGTGCTGGGCGACTGGCTCGACGGCCGGTTCGACTGGACGATCGGGATCGCCTGGCTGGACCTCGCCATCGGCGTCGCCGGGCTCGGCCTCCTGGCGATGATGGTGCTGCTCAATGGGCCGGTCTCCCGGGCAGGCGGCGGGCTGCTGATCCTGCTCGGCCAGACGGTCGTCATCTGGGTGGGGATGCGGGCCGACTTCGACCGCTACCAGCTGCCCATCCTCGTGGCGCTGCTGGCCGGCGTCGCGGTCGTCGTCGGGGCGAGCCTCCGGGCGTGCCTGAGGCTCGCCACGGCCGTGCTCGACCGTCTGCGGACCCGTGGGGTCCGTCGCTGGACCGCGCCCTCCCTGCCGTGGCGCCGGACACTCCCGTCCTGAATCGGCGGACCGCCGGGCCGGTGGCCCATCCACTCTATCCGTGGCCCCGGCCGGCCGGATCGACGGGTTCGACCGGATCGGCATGACCGCAGGAAACGCTGCGGAACGATGGTCTATGATTCCGGCACGACGACCGACTACCAGCATGCGACGGTCCGTCCCAGCCTGGGCGAGATGAAGTCGGCTCTGGTCAGAGCGACGCAGCGCCGGTCCATTCCGTTCCTCGCGAGGATTTCCACGATGCGCCGGATCCGTGTGCCGTTGCGAGACCTGCTCATCGGGGCCGCCCTCTTCGGCCTCGCCCTCTGGGTCGGTCTGGGGCATGTGGCAACGACTCCGCCTCACCGCGATGAGTCGCGCTGGGTCGGTCGGGCGTACTTCTGGAACGAGCTCTTCCAGCCCAACAGCTCGACCTGGGCCGACGGCGTCCTGACCCGCAATCAGCCGCCGCTGGGCTCCTACCTGATGGGGCTCGGTCTCACCATCCAGGGCCACGACACCACCACCACCGCCCGTAACCTGCTCTACGACTTCACCCGATCCGAGCGCTGGAACCAGCTCCGTGGACGCATCCCCAGCATCGAGGACCGGGACGCGGGCCGCCGGACCGACAGCTTCGTCGGCGCCCTCGTCGTGCTGCTGACCTATGCCGTCGCCCGGCGGCTGACCAACCGCGTCGGGGGCGTGGCGGCCGCCCTGGTCCTGATCCCCAACAGCCTGTACATCTATCTCGCCTCGCTGGCCGGTTCGGACATGCTGCTGACCTTCTTCGTGATCTCATCGGCGCTGACCGCGCTGGCGCTGGCCGACCGGCCCACCTGGTGGCGGGCGATCCTGCTCGGCGTCCTGCTCGGGCTGGGGACCTCCACCAAGCTCAGCCCGATGCTGGTCGCGGCGCTCGTGGCGTCCTACGGCGTGCTGCTGCTGATCGCCGGGCAACCCTGGCGCCGCCGCACCGACGAGGACCGGACCACGATCGGGCTGGGGCTAATGCTGCTCACCGTCCCGTTCACCGCCTTCGCCACCTTCGTCCTGTCCTACCCCTACCTCTGGCCCGACCCGATCCGCCGCACCATCTACATGTTCCAGTTCCGCAGCGGGGAGATGGAGAGCCAGGGCGAACTCTGGGAGGATCGCCAGGTCCTCGGCACCTTCGATGCCCTGTCCCGTATCCGCTTCCATTACGACGAACAATTCTCGGTCAGCCGGTGGCTGTCGAACGAGGTCCAGGTGCGGTTCGGGCGGGGCTGGGATCTGCCCTGGCTCGATCTCGCGCTCGGGACGCTCGGTGTCGGCCTGCTCGTCCTCCTCGCCGCCCATCACGGGCTGCGGAGCAAGTACGCACTGGTCGCCCTGCTGCTCCTGGGGCAGAGCGCAGTCACCATCGCCGGACTTCAGGCCGATTTCGAGCGTTACTACATGCCGATCGTCGTGATGTTCTCGGTCGGGATCGGCGTCCTGATTGGCATGGGCTGGGATTGGGCCCCGGTGGTCCAGCGGTTCGCCACGACCCGTCTCGCCCGGCGTCGCCCCCCTCCGGCCCAGTTCAGCCCGTCCGGTGCGGTCGCCTCGGTATCCCCACGGCTGTCCGTCCGGGAGCGGGCCCGCGCCGCTTTCTGGTCACTGCCGACGGCCACGCCGAGGAGCACGCCCGAGCCAGCGACGAGCGCCAACCGCGGGACCAGTGCCTTCCGTGCTCTCCTCATCGGCCTGACCATGGCCCTCGGCATCATCGCCACCCAGTTCGTCGACGTCGTGCGGTCGCGCCGGTAGTTCCCGGCGCCCGCTCCCCCCGTGGGTGCCATGACCGGACTCCCTGCCGAACCGATCGCCTCCGTCTCCCAGACCACGCCCTTTAACCCTGGCACACCCCCGCCCCGTGCGGTGCCGCCGTCCCGGGGGATGGGCCGGGTCGCCGGCGCCATCGCCATGCTGCTCGCCCTCGCTACCCTGGTCGGACTGCGTGCCCTGACCGGGCTTATCTCCCTGCTCGACGCGCTGGCCGAGGTCACGATCGAGATCATGCCGATGGCGCTGTTCTCGGCCCTGCTGGGGATCTTCGCAACGGACTCCAAGGCCGCACTGCTGGTCGGGATCATCCTCGTCATCACGCTGATCGGCTCCCTCGCCGGACTGGCGCTCCTGCCGGGTACGAGCCACCGGGTGATCGACATCTTCCGGCCGGTCCGGGCGACGCTGATCCTGTCGGCCATCGGGATCCTGTTCCTGTACTGGGCGATCGCCGAACGGGACTCGGCGGGTCTCACCTACGCCCAGTTGCTGACAGCGGCCCTCTGCGTCGTCACCGGCGCGGTCGTCTACAGCGTCGGCACCCCACTGATCGCCCGGCTCCTCGCCCCGCCTGCCCCACCGCTCGGGACCGGTGCGTCGCGGCGGCTCGTCCTGCAGGCAGCCGCGGCGGCACTCGTGGCGGTGCCGGCGATCGTGCTCGGCCGCGAGGTGCTGCGGACCCGGACGGGTGGCTTCCTCTCCGAGCGGCGCTCCGGCCAGCTGTCGGAGGCGATCACCCCGGTCGACGAGTTCTATTCCGTCTCCAGTAACTTCCGCGATCCGACCGGTGATGGCGGGCCAGACTGGCGACTACGCGTCGATGGCCTCGTCGATCGGCCGCTGGAACTGACGCTGGCCGAGGTCCAGGCACTGGCCGACCCTGACCTGGCCGTCACGCTCAACTGCATCAGCAACGAGATCGGCGGACCGCTGATCTCGACCGGACTCTGGAACGCCGCCCCGCTGTCCCGTATCCTCGCGGAGGCCGGACCCCAGGCCGGAGTCGTCGACGTCGTCTTCGCGGGCCGCGACGGCTACACCGACTCAATCCCGGTCCAGAAAGCCCTGGCGCCCGAGTGCCACCTCGCCTGGGGCCTGAATGGCGAGGCCCTGCCCGAGAAGAACGGCGCGCCGCTACGCGCACTGATCCCTGGTATCTACGGGATCAAGAGCGTCAAGTGGCTGGAGCGCATCACCCTGGTCGCCGATGACCACCAGGGGTACTGGCAGCAGCGGAGCTGGACCGACGACGGGACGATCAAGGCGATCAGCCGGATCGACACACCGGTCGACCGGGACATCCTGCGGCCGGGCACCGTCGAGATCGGCGGCGTCGCGTGGTCGGGCCTCGCGGGGGTGGATCGGGTCGAGGTCAGCACCGACGATGGCGCGACGTGGGTCGCGGCCGAGATCGTCGAGCGTCCCGGTCCCTACGCCTGGGTGGTCTGGCGGCTCGCCTGGCAGGCCGGGCCCGGCACAGCGGACATCACGGTCCGGCTCGTGGACCGCACCGGGGCACTCCAACTGGACACCGGCGACCCGACCCTCCCCGACGGCGCCACCGGTTGGCACCGGATCACCGTCGGGGTGATCTAGCGACGACAACGCGGCCGCCCTCCGGGCGAAAGCCACACGGGGTGCGCCGGGATCGAGGAGTGTGGCAGCCGGCGGACGGCCCCGGGGCGGCGACGCGGTGACGCTACGGTGCCACGACGGGACTGGCCGGTGGCCCGACGGAGTCCAGGCCCGACGACTCGTCGAGGATCTCGTACCCCTCGGGAAAGCGGTCGAGACCGGGAAGCTGGTCGATGGCGTCTCCCTCGCGCCCCTCCTCGAACCACGGCTCCGCCAGGGCGAGGAGGTCTTCCGACAGACTCTCCGGATCGATCAGGAGCGCGTTCTCCTCGACCGGGACCGGGAGGACGGCCCACTGGTGGATGTAGACGTCCTCCAGCACGAACAGCGTCGCGATCCCGGCGGCACCGCTCTCGTCTGGCTGGTAATAGAGGACCCCCTCGTCGCCGAGGTCGACCACAGTCTCTTCCAGCCCGGCGATCGTGGTCGCCACGGCCTCGGGCGTGGACTCGGTGGCCGGCAGGTTCCCGCTGGCGGCGTCGATGATGAGCTGGAAGGATTCGGCCGCCCGCTCCTGGTCGGTGAACTCCAGGACGGTCAACTGGTAGACCAGCGCCGTCGGGTCATCGAGGTTCACCAGGGTCCGTGAGCCGGCATCGACGACGCCGATGTCGCTGGCGCCCCGGGTGGGTGTCGCCGTCCCGTCCTGGGCGCGCGCACTGGGGACGCTGCCGGCCAGACCGACGATGAGGGCGGTGGCGACGATGGCGATGGACGTCCGGAAGCCGGGCATCTCCAGTCCTCTCGGTTGGGACGACGAGTCGAAGAACACCCGCAGGATAGCCGATCCTGACCGGCGCCTGACGCCGCGGAGCGCCAGCGGCGGCAACTGGCTACCCGGGCGGGCGCCAGAACGCCCCGGTCGTGGTCGACCGGGGCGCGGGAAGCCAAGCCGCGATGGCGCGAGACGGTGAGTCAGACGGACCGAAGGCCCGATACCGCACTGGCCGAATCGTCCTCGATCTCATCGAGGCTCTCCGACCGCTCGTCCTCGGAGTAGCCGTCCGGCAACTGGTCGACCGTGGGCAGCTGGTCGATCAGCTCGCCACCGTCCGGCTTGTCACCCCCGAACCAGTCGTCACCGATCTCGGTCAGAGCTACGAGACCGAGCAGCGGGTCGGCCGGCTCGACGGTCGTCTCGTCGGTCTCCTCATCCATGAAGGCGGCGAGGTCGAGGACAAAGGCCGTCCAGATATGGAGCCTGTCGCCATCACGGATGCCGAGCAGGCTGATCCCGAGGTTGCCCGCCTCTTCGCCGAAGGTGACCCGGTAGGCAACGGCTTCGTCCCCGAGGTCGTCCAGTCCGTCGACATCCCCTTCGTCGACTTCGATCAGTTCCGCGCCGGCCATGGTCTCGTCGGTCTCGACCGCCGCGGCAACGTCGTCCACGAGCTGCCCCATGAAGGCGTCAAGGCTCTCCGAGGCGGCATCATCGTCCTCGAAGGCGAACACCGAGAAGCTGAAGATCGGGGCCAGCGGGTCGTCGCCGGTCTCGGACGAATACGACACCGCCGCGCCATCCAGGGCGCCATCCGGAACGTCATCCTCGTCGATCTGGGCCGACGCCTGAAGCGATCCGACCAACCCGATCACCAGGGCCAGCATTGCCACGAACATCCGAACCCGTATTGCCACAGCCATTCAACCCCTGTCCGGCCCCTGTTCCGGATAAACAATCCGGCCCGAGGCTGCTCTCGTCCGCATGACCTCCATGCCGTATGAGGGACGCGCGCTCCCCACGGCCGGTTCCCGGTCCCGTCGAGGGACAATCCGGTAGACCACGGGACTCTTACAGCGGAGGTGTCCATCCACGGCGACGACCCGCCGGACCGAAAGCGGCCACCGCCCACTCCCGAGGGAGCGAATGGTGGCCGTTGTACGGTGCCAGTGCGAACCGGACGGATCAGACGCCGAGGTCGATCGACTCCTGACGGTCGGACTCGGTGTACCCATCCGGGAGCTCGTCGATGGTGGGGAGCTGGTCGATCAGCTCCGCGTCAGGATCAATCCCGTCCTCGAACCATGGGGTAGCGATCCCCAGGAGAACATCGATCAGTGCCTCCGCCGTCGGTGTCGCCGCGGGCGTCGCCTCCGACCCATCCAGCGACGAGAGATCGGTGGTGATGTACGACCAGTAGTGGACGTTCAGGCCGTCACGGACAAGCAGGATCGCGACGTTGACGCCCTCACCGAACGGGATCTCATAGGCCCGGGCTTCATCCCCCAGCTCGTCCAGCCCTTCGACGTCGGTCAGCTCCGTCACTTCGAGCTCGGCGGCGGGGGTGCCATCCTCCTCACCCGAAACCGCGACATCGTCCAGCGACGCCGTGGTGGCATCGACGATGAAATCGAGCCCAGTCGCGGCGGCCCCCTCATCCTCGAACGCCAACACGTTGAACAGGAGGGTCGAGAAATCCTGTTCCTCGTTCACGTAGGTAACGGACGAGCCGGCGATCAGCCCTTCCGGGATCTCATCCGGATCGCCCTGGGCGGCGAACGCCTGCGGCGCGGCGGACAGCCCGAGGACCAGGGCGAGGACGATCGCGAGACCACGGAACGCGGCGACTGACGAACGGAACATGACACCTCCGATATTGAACGACATGCCGATCCAACCCGGCGCCCCCACCCGGGAGGACTGGGCGTCGCTAGGCTAACACCACTCACGCGCTCCCGGTCCACGGCTCTCCACGGCCATGGCCCCCTTGACGGGCGAGCCGTCAGGTCGCCACGTCGCCATTCACCAGATTGGCCGGGCGCTCGCCCCGGAGGACGGCCAGGACGCCGCTTGCCGCGAGGCGGGCCATCTCGTCCCGGGCCCCGACCGTGGCCGAAGCGATGTGCGGGACGACGATCGCCCGTGGCTCCAAAACGAGGGGGTGGTCGGCCGGGAGCGGCTCAGGGTCGGTGACATCCAGCCCCGCCCCAGCGATCGTGCCCGCGGCGAGCGCCCGGACCAGCGCGTCCTGGTCGACGACCGGGCCACGAGCCGTGTTGACGAGGATCGCGGTCGGTCGCATGAGGCCGAGCTCCCGATCGCCGATCAGATGGCGGGTGTCGCCCGTGAGCGGGACATGGAGCGAGACAAAGTCGCTCTCACGCAGCAGGTCGTCGAGCGGGACGGGCACCATCCCGAGCGCCGCCGCGTCGTCGCGGATCCGGCCGGACGGCGTCCAGCCCAGCAGGCGCATCCCGAACCCGGTGCCACGCCGGGCGACCTCCGTCCCGATCCGGCCCGGCCCGACGATCCCGAGCGTCCGGCCG
>CADCWK010000069.1 GCA_902806375.1 uncultured Thermomicrobiales bacterium | reverse complement strand
ACCGTCTGATCGAACACGTCATCCGCCACGCCGAGACGAATGGCATCCCGAAGGACCGGCTCGAGTTCCAGATGCTGTACGGGATCCGGCCGGCCCTCCAGCAGGGTCTCGTCGCCCGCGGGTATGGCGTGCTGGTCGCGACGCCGTTTGGGCCCGACTGGTACTTCTTCTACATGCGTCGCCTCGCGGAGCGCCCGGCCAACGTCCTGAACTTCGCCCGAAGCCTGTTCCGGCCCAGCTGACCTGCCGCCCGCACACCGTACGGAGACGAACCCGATGCAGCCGCTCGTTGGCGTCTACAACATCCTCGCGACTCCAGTCATGCCCGACGGCCAGCTCGACCCCGGCAGTCTCCGCCGGCTCGTCGACGCGACGATCCGGATGGGCGTGACCGGTATCACGATCCTCGGGGTGGTCGGCGAGGCGCAGAAGCAGACCGACGCCCAGCGGAGCGAGGTACTGCGGATCGCGATGGAGGTCAACGCCGGCCGCGTGCCGATCATCGTCGGGACCTCACGGGACAGCACGCCGGCCACGATCGCCGCCTCCCGGGAGGCACTCGACGCTGGAGCCGCCGGTCTGATGATCGCCCCGCCGACGTTCCTGCAGCCCGGCCCCGGCCTGACGGAGCACTACCGGACGATCGGCGAGTCCGTCGACCTGCCGATCGTGCTGCAGGATTACCCGGTGGTGAACGGGGTGACGATGACCCCACGGGCGATGGCCGACCTCGCCAACGCCGTCCCCTCGATCGTGACGATCAAGCTGGAGGACGTGCCGACCCCGCAGCGAACCGCGCAGACGCTGGCGATGATCGACCGCGACGTCTCGGTCCTTGGCGGGCTCGGAGGCGTCTACCTGCTCGACGAGCTCCGCCGCGGCAGCGCCGGGACCATGACGGGGTTTGCCTACCCCGAGATCCTGGTCGAGATCGTGTCGGCCTGGCGGGCCGGCGACCGGGAAGCCGCCGCGCAGGTCTACTACCGCTACCTGCCGCTCCTCGTCTTCGAGGGGCAGCCAAAGCTCGGGCTGGCGATCCGCAAGGAGATCCTCCGGCGACGCGGCCTGATCGACCACGCTAGCGTGATCAAGCCCGGACCGGTCCTGGACGACGGCACCGCCGCCGATCTGACCGAGACGATGGCGGCGATGGATCTCGCCCGCTTTGCCGGGAGCGTGTTGGCGTCCTGAACCGGCAAGCAGCCGTCCTGCGTCGGTACATTCACCTATGACACTCGCCGCGCTGGCAAGCCAGCGCGGCGAGTGCACGTCCGCAGGAGGGAGGAGAGGACGCGGCTTCGACCGTATCAGGGTCGGTCCGCAGGACTACAGGACAGCCTGGAAGATCTGCACGACGATCCAGATGATGACGATCGCGCCGATGACCATACCGAGGAGAATTCCCGCTCCGAATCGCATGGGGTTGATCCTTTTCCAGGTTACGGTGAGACCAATGCTGGTGGGCGGGTCGCAGGAACCCGGCCAGCGCCGACAGGGACGGGAGTGGCGTCAGCTGACGAGCTTGCGCTTGTTGGCGACGTAGTCGACGAGGACGTACTCCCCCAGCCGGTCCGGCGTCGCGGCGAAGACCCGGCCCCGGTTGATCTTCATCAGGTCGTCGATGAACTGCACCATGTAGAGCGACCGCTCCATCATGAAGGTGTTGATCGTGATGCCGTCCTTCGTCGCGCGGACGACCTCACGCAGCGTCTCGCGGAACGTCCGGGGCTGCGGCGGGTAGTGGAACCGGACCTTGCCGGTGTCATCGAAGTGGGCGGTGGGCTCGCCGTCGGTGATGACGATGATCTGCTTGTTGGCGCCCTTGTGCTTGTTGAGGAACTGGCGGGACAGCTGGAAGCCGTGCTGCATGTTGGTGCCGTAGTTGTGCTCGTTCCACTTCAGGGTCGGCAGGTCGGTCGCCTTGAGCTCCTCGGCGACGGAGCTGAAGCCGATAATCGTCATCGCGTCGCGTGGGTACTGGGACCGGATCAGGGAATCGAGCGCCAGGGCGACCTTCTTGGCGGCGTTGAAGCAGCCGTTGTAGAGCATGGACCGGCTCATGTCGATCATCAGCACCGTCGCGGTCCGGGTCAGGTACTCGGTCCGGTAGACCTCGAAGTCGGTGGGCTGGAGCCGGACCGGGCTGCCCGCGCCGTCCCGCTGGACGGCGTTCATGACCGTCCGGGGCAGGTCGAGCATGAACGGGTCGCCGAACTCGTAGGGCTTGCTCTGGTCGACCCGCTCACCCGTCGAGCCGTTGGCGCGCATCTCGTGCTGCCCGACGCGGTCCCGCTTCAGGTTCAGGAAGATGTCGGCCAGGGCCTTCTCGCCGATCTTGCGGACGCCCTGCGGGGTCAGCTCGTACCCCCGCTTCCCCTCCTTGATCAGGTTGGCGTCCTCCAGCGTCTTGGCGAGCTGGGCCAGCTGGCGGGCCTCCTCGGCGCCCTCGTCCCCGAGGAGCTCGCGAAGCCGGTCGTCGTCCAGCTTCGCCAGGTCCTGCCAGCTGTCGACGTCCTGCAGCTCCCGCTCCAGCTCGTCGTACTCGTTCATCCGGCTCATCAGCCGGGTCGCCTCGTTCAGCGTGAGCGACTCATCGCCGGAGAAGTCCATCGGCTGGCGCCAGTTCTCCGACGGCATCGACTGGCCGAGATTCTGGGCGAGGCGCTGCATCTGGGCACGGGTGTCCGGGTCCTGCAGCGCGGCCTGCATCATCCCGTCGAGCTGCTGGCGCTGGTCCGGCGACAGGTTCTGCATCAACTGCTGCATCGCCTGCATCTGGGCGCCCATGCGCTGCATCAGCTGGTCGAGGTTCTCGACGTCGTTGCCGAAGTAGTGTCCCCACTTGTGCTTGAACTGCTCGAAGTCCGTCGGCTCACCGCGCTGGTTGGCCTCCAGCATCTCGTTGAGGTCGCCGAGCATGCGGTTGAGGTCGTCGATGTCGTCCGACGACATGTTCTGGAGCGAGTCGGACATCCCCTCGAAGGTGGAGTCCATGACCTGCTGCTGGAGCATCTGGAGGAGTTCGCGGAACTGGTCGTACGCCTCGGGGACCATGAACTCATAGTCGCGCAGGGCCTTGATCGCCCCGGCCGGGTCGTCCGGGACGCGGTCGAGCTGCTCCTGCTTGCGAGCCGCCATCTGCTCGAGGAGGCGGTGGAGGTCCGGGTCGTAGTCGCCGCCGGCGGGACGACCGGAGGCACCTGAGGCACCTGAGGCCCGTCCATCCCCTGGACTCGAGGAACCTGACTGACTGCCCTCACCGGACTGCCCCGGGCTGTCCCCGGACTGTCCCCGGTCCTGGCCCTCCGGGCCGGAGGCGTCAGCGGCATCGTTCCCCGGCGCCGTGGCGGCCATATCATCCGCGCCTGAGGCGTCTCCGTCCCGGGGGGCGGCCTCCCCGGCAGAGCCCGGATCGAGCTGGCGCCGGCCGTCCTCCAGCCGCGCCTCGATCCCGCCCCGCTCGGTCTCCATCACCTGACGGAGCTTCTCGCGGACCTCATCGAGGACGGAGCCGAGGTCGTACTTCTCCATCTGCTGCTGGCGCTGCTGCCGGACCCGGTTCATGAGGTCGCGGAGCCCCGGCATGTGGGAGCCATCGGGCCGCTCGAACCCCCAGCGGAACATCCGCTGCATGGCCAGATCGACGTCGCCACTGTTCATGAGATCGTCGGCGAGCGCACTCATGATCTCGTCGGGGTTCAGGGTCTCGAGCGACTGCGAGCCATCCCAGCGGGAGTAGCGGGCACCGGTGCGGTGGAACGGCATGGGGACTTCCTCCTCCCGGCTGGACCGGGAGCCGCCGGCGGGCCGGGGCGTCTCCCCGGCCGGTCGGCGGATGGATCGTGGGTGAGCGTTGAGAGACTACCGGTCGGAGTTACCTGTCCGTGAGACCGGCGATCTGCCGGCGGTGTCCGTCTTCGCGACGAGTGAGGGGCCGGACGCATCCGGCTCATCGAGTTCGAAGGCCAGCATCTCGCTGGCGACTTCCAGGTCGATGACGTCGCCCTGGTGGAGCTGCGATCGGAGTTCGTTCATCCGGCGGTTGAGGAGCGGGAGATCGTGGTCCTCGACCCGGCGCAGGGCCGGCTGGGCCGCGTCGATGTTGCGGGTGGCGAGACGCTGGTACCGGACGAGGATCGTACCGGTGGGGCCGAGGTAGCGGTCGAGGAAGGTCCGGGCAGTCGTCTCGTCGCCGGTGCCGTCACTGAGCGCGGCGACGATCTGGTCGGCCGACGCCAGCACCTCCAGCGCCTGCCGCCGGACGTCCGGCGTCGGGATCTGTCGCGAGACCCGGCGGAGCCGGTCGATCTCGTCGCTGGCCTGGGCGGTCAGCTGCCCGATCGTGGCCGGGGCGAGGTCTCCGGGAGCCGCGCCGGTCGACGCACCCGCACCGAACGGCGCCTGGAGCCGGCCCTCGCCGTACCGGGCCGGGTGGCGCCCCCGCTCCTTCGCGATCAGCTCCCGGGCCTTGCGGTCCTTCCAGTCCGCGTCCCGGACGGGACCGAAGGTATTGACGGTGTGGAAGAGGATCCCGATCCCCCACCCCATCGCTGGCCAGATCGCCCAGAAGTACCCACCCCAGGTGATCAGGTTGATCAGGACCAGCACGCCGATCACGATCGCGTAGGACGTGAGGTGGCTCCAGTAACCAGCTACCTCCTCGGCCCGCTTTCGCGCCCGCTTGTATGCCTGCCTGTCCGGTGCTTCCTGCATCATGCGCGTTCCCTGCCCGCTACCGCATCGGTACTTCTCCATCGGACGGGTGGTTCCGTCGCGTCGGCCGGGTCCGGTTCGCTCAGCGACGGCGCCCCGTTGACGGGAGCGTCCAGCTCGAAGGCCAGCATCTCACTGGCCACTTCCAGGTCGATCAGGTCGCCCCGGTGGACCTGCTCGTAGAACTCGCTGTAGCGCTTCTGCAACAGGGGGAGATCGTGGTTCTCGACCCGGTCGAGGACCGGCCTGGCGGTCGTGAGATCACGCGAGACCAGGCGGGCATACCGCGTCAGGATCGTCGAGGCTGGGGCGAGGTAGCGATCGTTAAACGTCTGCGCGAGGATGACGTCGCCCCGGTCACGGAGTGAGCCGAGGATGCGGTCGGCGTCGTCGACGAGGTTGGTGACCCGGAGCCGGACTTCGCGGTCGTTGATCCCGCCGAGGCTCCGGCGCATCCGGGCGGCCTGCTCACGCCCACTCGCGAGCGCATCGCGCAGCTCCGGATCCGGGACGTCATCGACCGGGGAACGGCGGGTGGCCGCACCCGCCTCGCCCCAGCGGATCGTCGGTTCCGCGTCGGCGCGTCGGGCGGTCTCGTCGGACCGCCGGACGTCGGACGACCCGAACTCGCGCCGGAACCAGCCGCCCATGTGATTCGATCCGAAGATGAACAGGAAGAACAGCAGGAAGAACGGGACATTCAGGAAGCGGATCGCGGCGACGATCAGGATCGCGGCGAGGACCAGCCAGAACCATTTCGGTACCGCGGCCAGACCTCCCCCCGACGCCGACCCACGCGGTCGTCCCGGTTCGCGCTCGCTGCTGTCCTGCCCCCACATCACGTCCGCTTCCTCTCTGGGTCGGGTTCCCGCCGTGCGGGTCAGCGGTGATAGCGGACGCTACCCCCGGCCGATTCCCGCGCGGCCTTGTTCAGACGCCGGTTCAGGTGGAGCCCCTCGAGGATGAACTCGACGGCCGCCGCGATCGCCGGCGGGTTGTTCCCGACGCCCAGCTTGTCGATCCCCTCGCGGACCCCATCGAGGTGGCTGACCTGATGGACGTAGTCCATGGAGGGCATCATGTCGCTGGACTCGACGTTCAGGCCGTTCTCGAACGCCTGGACCAACGCTTCGAACTGTCGCACCGAAAAGTAACGATTGAATGTCGAGACGATGGCGTTCTGGATGAGCCGGTCGACGACCTGCTCGTCCCGGACCTCGCCCATCGTCTCCAGCTCGATCTTGCCGGTGGTCGAGGCGAGCACCGCGGCGAGGTCGGAGATCCGTGGCGCCGCCTGGCGCTCGTCCAGCCGGATCGCCCGGCGGGTGGCGTTGGCGACGACACTCTCGAAGTTGGCAATGCTCATCCGGACGGAGACGCCGGAGCGCTGGGAGATGTCGCCACTCGCGCGGGCCTGGTGCGTGATCTCGGCAATCAGTTCCCGCATGAACTGCGGGGTATCGACCGCGAGCCCATCCTCGGCGAACCGGGCGGCCTCCTGGCCCATGATCTCGACCTCGAGCTCGATGGTCTCCGGGTAGTGCGTCCGGATCTGGCTGCCGTAGCGGTCCTTGAGCGGGGTGATGATCCGCCCCCGGTTGGTGTAGTCCTCCGGGTTCGCCGAGGCGACCACGAGGACGTCCAGCGGCAACTGGATCTTGTAGCCCCGGATCTGGACGTCTCGCTCCTCCATGATGTTCAGCAGCCCGACCTGGATCCGCTCGGCGAGGTCCGGCAACTCGTTGAGGATGAAGACGCCGCGGTTGGTCCGCGGGATCAGGCCGTAGGAGATCGTCAGTTCGTCGGAGAGGTACCGCCCCTCGGCGACCTTGATCGGGTCGACCTCTCCGATCAGGTCGGCGATGGTCGTGTCCGGGGTCGCGAGCTTCTCGCCGTAGCGCCGCTCGCGCGGCAGCCACTCGATCGGCGTCGCGTCGCCCTGCTCGGCGATCAGGTCCTTCGCGAACCGGGACACCGGCGCGAAGGGGTCGTCGTTGATCTCGCTGCCGGCGACGACCGGGACGACCTCGTCCAGCAGCGTGGTCAGGCTGCGGGCGATCCGGGTCTTGGCCTGGCCGCGCTCACCGAGCAGGATGATGTCCTGCCCAGCCAGAATGGCGTTCTCGATCTGCGGGATCACGGTCTGGTCGTAGCCGACCACGCCAGGGAACAGTCGCTCGCCGCTCCGGATCTTGGCGATCAGGTTGGCGCGCATCTCCTCCCGGAGGGTCTTCGGCGAATACCCGCTCTCGCGGAGGGTTCCCAGCGTCGTGGGTCGGTCGGCCGCGGGCTTGGCGGCGATGTCGTTGGTGGATTCCATGGTGGCCTCTACGGGGTCTCGAAGGCATCGACGATCCGCGTTGACTTCGCGTCCGGGCGGGGTGGAGTCAGGGAACGGGAGCAGGCGCGATCCACGACCGGCCGGTTGACCGGGATGGTCGCGAACCCGGAACTCCGGCACCCATCGTCAGTGAGCACCCCCGCGGAGCGGCCGGACGGGGCACTCGTCGAGTTTACAACCTGGCGCATGACGGGAACGACGAAACGTGACCGTACCTGCACGGATGGTCAGGTCCCTACCGTGTACCCCGGTCGATCCGGCGGCGAATTGCCGACAGGTCATCCTCCACGTCGCGCGTCTCGACCCGGAGTCGGGCCAGACTGTCGCCGACGGCGCTGAGGTGAAGCCCCGCGTCGTCCAGTAGCGTAGCCGGGACCAGTCCACCGGCATCGGTGGGCGTGGCCGACCAGACCGTAGTCACGGGCAGGTACCCGCTTCCCGCCTCGCGGTCCAGGGCGGATGGTCCAAGGCGCACCACCGCGTCAAACGCCAGCAGGGACGCCAGTGGCAGGCGGAGCGGGTAGCCCGCCAGGAGCTGGCCGATGTCCCCGAGGCTATCGCCATGGGCGGTGGCGGCCAGCGCGCAGCCCCTGTCGCGCCAGCCGAGGAACCGAGCGACACCGGGACCCCAGAGATACGTGGGAAGGTGACCGCTGATCTCCTCGGCGACGAGTACCGACTGGTCGGGCCTGAACCGCGGGTCCTGCTCCCACGCGAAGGTCTCGAACGACCCCCGCAGTCTGATCCGTCGGTGTCCGTCGGGGTACCACGGCAGCAGCGCCTCCAGGAGGGTGGACTTGCCAGCCCGCGCGGACGCCGCGATCACCAGGACACTGGCGCGGTGCCCCGCGAGCAGGACCAGCAGGGCGGCCGCGTCGATGCTCAGCACGCCGGTGGCGATCAGCTGGCGCAGCGACGGCCATCCCCCGCGGCGTCGTCCCGGCCCCCGCCAGTCCAGCCCCCGCTCCGCCTCCCAGCGCGGGTCGCCACCCGGCTCGGGGTAGAGCGGATCGACCCTCCGCTCCGACGTGGGGAACCACTGACTGGACGACATGCCGTCGGCATCGTCATCCCGCATCACCTCCGGTTCCCGGGCCACGGGCGGTTCAGCGTGGATCCCGGTCGGACCGCGCGACCGGCTCGCCCGGTGCCGCCGGCTCGTCCATGGGAGTCTGGTCGGGCTCCGCATCGTCGCCGGTGTACGCGGTATTGACATCGACCGGCGCGACGCCGAGGGTCTGGAAATCGGCGGCAGGCGGGGTGGTACCGACCTCCGTCGCGAAGCCGGTGCGGACCGGATCGCCAGGTTGAGCCTCCACCGCCGGGCCGAATCCTGTCACCGCGACCCCGTCGAAGTCGCCACGGAAACCGGGATCGGTCTCTGGCGTGGCCGCCGTCTCCGGGGCCCGCTCGGCGGGATCCGTTTCCCACCCCTGCGCGAGTGCCTCATCCCGGGTCATGGTCAACGTGACCCGGTCGGCGTCGATCGAGGCGATCGCGCCTGTGGGAACGAAGTAGTCGGTCGGGAAGAAGAGACCTTTTTCCACGACGACGTAGTCCGGGCCGATCTCGATGATCGAACCCATTTTCTCGCCATCGGAGCCATGGACGGTGGCGCCGGGCTGGACATGGGTCAACTTGTCCACGGAATCGTCCATCGTCGCTCCTTATATGTTCTTGCCCGGTTCTGGGCCAGCCGTACGGTATCGCAACGTATCTATCACTGGTGTCTGGATCCCGGCCGTGCACGGCGGGTGCCATCCCGCACCGGGCACGACGATGCCCGGTAGCGGCATCGCGACGGATGGGGTGGATCAGCGTGGGCTGACCGCTCGCGTCGGCCGGGCAGAGCAGCCGACGCATGCCCCCGAAGCCCATTCCGACCAGATCCGGTCGGGCGGAAGTCGATTGGGCGCGGATCATGCGTTGGAAGATCCGACTCGTCGCCGCATCGGGGCACCGTTGGCCCGCACGGCGTCGGAACCTGACGTCACGGATACGGCATCCTCGAAAGGCACATGCATGTCCATCCCGCGCGCGTATCGTCTGGAGTTCCATAGCGAA
>CADCWK010000068.1 GCA_902806375.1 uncultured Thermomicrobiales bacterium | reverse complement strand
CAGATCCCGGACAATCGCCTGGGCCCGGGCGGTGTCCGGACGCTGGTTGATCGGAGTATAGACCCGTTCATACAGGAAATCGCGGAGCGCGTCAGCTGCCACGCGGACCGCGTCGGTCAACTGGATGGTCACTGGCACGCTGGAGACATCCGAGCACTGGATGACATCGCTGACCAGCGTGTTGATCCGGGCGGCGTGGTTGGTCCCCAGCACGTCGCCGACGACCGGCGGCACGTCGGACCACGCCACGAGGCCGGCCCGGAGCGCGTCGTCGAGGTCATGGTTGATATAGGCAAGGGCGTCCGACAGCTTCACGATCTCGCCCTCAGCGGTGAAGGGGGGCCCGGCTCGTGTCCCCGTGATCGTCGCTCGACCCTTGGAGTGGCGCAGGATGCCGTCGCGGACGGCGTCCGTGAGGTTGAGACCCTCGCCGTCCTTCTCCAGCAGGTCGACGACCCGGAGGCTCTGCTCGTTGTGGCGGAACCCGGGGAAGACCTCTGCGAGGGCGCGCTCGCCGGCATGGCCGAACGGCGTGTGGCCGAGGTCATGACCCAACCCGATCGCCTCGACGAGGTCCTCATTCAGCCCGAGGGCCCGGGCGATCGTTCGAGCGATCTGCGTGACTTCGAGGGTATGGGTCAGCCGGGTACGGTAGTGGTCGCCGACCGGAGCGATGAAGACCTGGGTCTTGTGCATCAGCCGGCGAAACGAGGACGAGTGGATGATCCGGTCACGGTCGCGCTGGAAGGCGGTCCGGACCGGGCTCTCGTCCTCGAAGCGCAGCCGCCGGCCGTCGACCGAGCGCGCCGCACCTGGAGAGAGGGTCGCTTCCTCCCGGGCTTCCAGCCGGTCGCGGATGGTCGACGGCAGGACGGCGGTCGAGGGATCGTCCGGCATGATGTCGTCCCCATGGCCGATCAGGCGATGATGTCCAGGGGCGCGAGGCTGGCCATCAGACGCTTGGTCCCGTGCCGGTCGAAGGCGACCACCACCTCCTGGTCGTCCCGCCGGGGCTCGACGCCGACGACCTGGCCCTCTCCGAACTTGTTGTGGAAGACCTTCTGGCCAGCGCTGTACGTCTGCGACGGCCGGGCCGCGACCGGCTCGGCCCGCATCGACGGGCTGAGCTGGCTGAAGTCGTCCGACTGCCCCGGCTGCGACCCGTCGTATCGCCCCGCTCCGCGGCCGTGCCCACCCAGTCGTTCCGCCCCGCCGACGCGGTCCCGCAGCGACGTGCGGCTGTTGCCGAAGCGGGGGTAGCTGCGCGAGACGGTCGAGAGGGCCGTCTGCGGGATCGACTCGATGAAGCGGGACTCGACGCCGGGGCTGTAGCGCCCGTAGAGCTGGCGACTGCTGGCGTAGGTCAGGAACAGCATCTTCTGGGCACGGGTGATGCCGACGTAGAACAGCCGGCGCTCCTCCTCCATCGGTTGCGGGTCCTGGAACTCGGCCTCGACGGCCCGGCTGATGGGCAGCAGCCCTTCCTCCAGGCCGACGATGAAGACGACCGGGAACTCCAGCCCCTTGGCCGAGTGCAGCGTGATCAGCGTCACCTGCCCCTGGCCGTCGTCCTCCATCGTGTCGACATCGGCGACGAGGGCGACCTGCTCCAGGTACTGCGCCAGCGCCTCCGTCGGGTCGGCCATCGCGTCGTAGCGGCTGAGGTCGGTCCGCAGTTCCAGGACGTTGGCCCAGCGCTGCATCTCCTCCTCGATGCTACCGTCGAAGGCGTTGCGGTAGCCGGTGACCTCGACGATCTGGTCGAACAGTTCGCTCAGCGTCGCCGTCTTCGCCCCGTCGCGCATCCGGGCGAGCGCGGAGCCGACCTTCGTCGCAGCCGTCTTCGCCGCGCCGGACAGGCCCGGGACGGGGACGTCCGCATCGGCTGGTGGCTCGACGAAGGCGATGAAGCCCTCCGAAATGGGTCGCTGGTACGCCGTTGACCAGTCGCGGATCGTATCCACCGCCTTGGGGCCGAGCCCCTTGCCGATGGCGAAACTGCCGATGACGCGCTCCAGGCTGACCACGTCGGACGGATTATGGAGCAGCCGCAGGACGGCGATGACGTCCCGGACCTCCTTGCGCTCGTAGAACTTGACGCCGCCGACGACGCGGTACGGCACGTCGCTGACCCGGAACGCCTCCTCCAGCACACGGCTCTGGGCCGTCGTCCGGTACATGACGGCGACCGCGTCGGGACGGAGCCCCTGCGTCTGCATCAGCCGGCGGATCTCGGCGACGACGAACTGGGCCTCGTGGTTCTGGTCGGCCAGCTCCCGCAGGGCGATGGGCTCGCCCTCGTCGTTGGTCGTCGTCAGCTTGCGGTCCAGCCGCTGCTTGTTCTCCCGGATGACGGCGTCGGCGACCTTCACGATCCGGGCGGTCGAGCGGTAGTTGACCTCGAGGTCGATCCGGGTGGCGTCCGGGTAGTCGGACTGGAACTCGAGGATGTTGCGGATGTCGGCCGCCCGCCAGGCATAGATCGACTGGTCGGGGTCGCCGACGACGAACAGGTTGCGCCAGCGGTTGGCCAGGGCGGTGACGAGGACGTACTGGACCCGGTTGGTGTCCTGGTACTCGTCGACGAGGATGTACCGGAACTGGGTCTGGTAGCGGTCGAGGACCTGCGGTGCCCGGTCGAACAGCTCGATCGGCAACCGGAGGAGATCGTCGAAATCGACGGCGTTGGCCTCGCGGAGCAGCCGGGCGTAGTGCTCGTAGACCCGGGCGATCACCTCGTCGTCATGCGACGTGACCGACGCGGCGAACTCCTTCGGGCTGAGCATCTGGTTCTTCGCGCCGGAGATCCGGCTGCTGGCCCGGCGCGGGACGAGTTGGCGCGGGTCGAGGCCGGCGAGCTGGATGGCGCGCTTGACGATGTTCTGCTGGTCGCTGTCGTCGTAGACGAGGAAGTTGGGCTGGAGCCCGAGCCGGTCCGCGACGACGCCTGGGTTCTGCCGGAGCAGCCGGACCCCAAAGCTATGGAAGGTGCCCATCCACAGCCCGCCGATCTCGTCGCCAGCGAGGCGCTCGATCCGGTCCCGCATCTCGCGGGCGGCCTTGTTGGTGAAGGTCATGGCCAGGATCTGGTCGGGCAGGACGCCCTTCTCCTCCAGCAGCCAGGCGATCCGGTGGGTGAGCACGCGCGTCTTGCCTGATCCGGGCCCCGCGACGACCAGGACTGGCCCTTCGGTCGTCTGGACGGCCCGGACCTGGTCGTCGTTGAGCCCGCGGACGAGCCGCGCGGTATCGGGTCGGGTCACCTGATCGGCCACGGGAATGCCTCCACAAACATCTGTTCTCACCAGCGGAGTCTAGCATTCTCCGTGTGGCCGACCCGTTGTAGACGCGCGCGGTAGGGGCGGTCCGTCGCTTGACGGGGAAGCGTCGAACCCGTACCCTTGCCGACCGTGATCGCGACAGCGGTCGCCATGACGCCGACGTAGCTCAGCGGCAGAGCAAGGGACTCATAAGCCCTTGGCCGGTGGTTCGATTCCACCCGTCGGCACCCCCAGTCATCAAGGCAGCAGCCATGACGCGCAGAGCCCGGTCGGTCGTCCCTGGACGAGGCAACCACGGGCTGGAACAGCGCGTCATCGGCTTTTTTCGCGACCTCCGTTCCTCCCTCCCATCCGGCCCGCTCGTCGTCGGGTTCTCTGGTGGGCCCGACTCACTGGCCCTGCTGCTGGTGCTCCGGCAGGTCCGCGCCGTCCTCGACCGTGACCTGCTTGCCCTGCATGTCGATCACCGGCTGCGCCCGGAGTCCGAAGCCGACGCCCTCTCTGCCCAGCTCCTGGCCGCGCAGATCGGTGTACCGCTCCATCTGGAGCGCCTGGCGGCCGGATTGTCCGGCCGGCACCACGGTGTGGGACGCGAAGAGGCAGCCCGCCGTGAGCGGTACGCGGCGGCGTGTCGCTTCTGCGCCGCGGTCGACGGCGCCTTCGTGACCGGGCACCACGCGGACGACCAGGCCGAGACGGTCCTGTTGCATCTCCTGCGGGGCAGCGGCATGGTCGGTGCCGGCGGGATGCGACCGCTGACCCGGCTGTCGGTCCCGTGGTGGCAGACGGTCATCCCCGTGCGCCCAACGACGTTGCCGGTCGTTCGTCCGTTCCTCTCCACGCGGCGTCAGGAGATCGACCGGTACCTCGCCGAGCGGGCGGGGGATCTCAGCCCGGTCCTCGACCCCTCGAACCTGGACCCGGCTTTCCGGCGCAACGCCGTCCGCCACGACCTCATCCCGGTCCTCGAGCAGGCGGTCCCCGGCGCGGTGACGGCCCTCAACCGGTTCGCCCGGATCGCGGCGGAGGAGAACGAGCTCCTCGACGTCATGGCGGCGTCGGCGCTGATCACCGCCACCGATGGCCAGCGGCGACTCATCCGGTCGGCTCTCTCCGCCCAGCCAGTCGCCATCGCCCGGCGCGTGATCCGGGCGTGGCTGCTGGCGGCTCTGCCGACCGAGGAGATGACGCTGGAGCGGGTCGAGGCCGTCCGGGAGCGGGCGGCGTCGGCGGACGGGCGCTGGTCCATCGAGGTGGCCGGAGGTCTCAGCGTCATCTGCGAGTCCGGCCTCCTCACCATCCAGCGTTCCGGCCCCGTTCTTGCCGGGTCGACGAGTCGGTAGACTGGGGACGACGCGTCCGCTTACGTCCCATGACCGGCCGGCCGCCTGATCGGAGATCCCACGCGATGTCGGAGCCCACGCCTCTCGCCCAGTCCCGTGCGCATGGCGTCGCGAGCGTGATGCTCGACGAGGCGACCATCCAGCGCCGCGTCGCCGAGCTCGCCGCCGAGCTGGACGACTGGTACCGTCCGGCATCGGGGGACCATCCCGTCCCCGGCGGTGGGGAGGTCCCGCTGCTCGTCGGCGTCCTGACCGGGGCCGTCACCTTCCTGACCGATCTGATGCGGGCGATGACGGTCCCGCTGGAGATCGAGTTCATGGCCGTCTCCAGTTATGGGGCCTCGACCGAGAGCTCCGGCGTCGTCCGGATCCTCAAGGATCTCGACCACGAGATCTCCGGTCGCAGGGTCGTGGTGGTCGAGGACATCATCGACACCGGGCTGACGCTCCAGTACCTCCTCGATCTGCTGCAGCGGCGAGCCCCGGCCGAGATCCGCGTCGTCGCCCTGCTCCGGAAGCACGAGAAGCCGGGAGCGGTCCCGGTCCCGGTCGATCTGGTCGGGTTCGACATCCCGGACGAGTTCGTCGTCGGCTACGGGCTGGACTACGCCGGGCACTACCGCAATTTGCCCTACGTCGCCGTCCTCAACCCACGCGTCTTCGACGCGCCGGACCCGAGCCGACCAGACTAGCCGGAGCGGTTGTCCCGTTCAGTCGCGGGCCGGGAGATCCCGCTCGAGTCCGACGGTGATCATGCGGGATTCGATCACAAAGCCTTCGTGATTCGCGGTCGTTATGCAATGTGACGACGGCGTATACTCCGGACGCCCCACTCGACCGCACCGTCGCGTCTTGTCCCCGCGGTGGGGAAGGTATCGGAGGACCTGATGGGCAAAGCGAAGTCGCTTCGCAGCAGCTTTGTCTACGTCATCATCGCCGTGGCCGTGATCGGACTCTGGTTCGCCTTCCTCGGCGCTGGCGACCGGACGCGGGACGTCACCTTCAACCAGCTGGCAGACCAGATCGCGGCCGGAGAAGTCTCCCGCCTCGTCCAGAGGGACGGGAGCTCGGCGGTCGAGGTCCGCTACAGCTCCAGCCAGCCGAACGCCGAGATACGGGTGCCCGCCAACACCGACATCATCTCGGTGCTGCTCGACTACGGCGTCGATCTCGAGGCGGTCCAGATCCAGATCGAGCGTGGCAGCCGGTGGGGTGGGGTCGTGGGTTTCCTCCCCTTCCTCCTCCCGACGCTGCTGCTGATCGGGTTCTTCTTCTACATGATGCGGCAGAACCAGGGCAACAGCAGCCAGGCGATGTCGTTCGGGAAGAGCAAGGCCCGGCTGTTCACCAGTAACCGGCCGTCGGTCACGTTCTCCGATGTCGCGGGAGTGGACGAGGCCAAGGAGGAACTCGAGGAGGTCGTCGAGTTCCTCAAGTACCCGGACAAGTTCTCGGCCCTCGGGGCCCGCATCCCGCGCGGCGTCCTGCTGGTCGGGCCGCCGGGTACCGGCAAGACACTCCTCTCCCGTGCGGTGGCCGGCGAGGCTGGCGTGCCCTTCTTCAGTATCTCCGGTTCCGAGTTCGTCGAGATGTTCGTCGGCGTCGGCGCCAGCCGGGTCCGCGACCTGTTCGATCAGGCGAAGAAGAACTCGCCCTGTATCGTCTTCATCGACGAGATCGATGCCGTCGGCCGGCAGCGCGGGGCTGGACTGGGTGGCAGCCACGACGAACGGGAGCAGACCCTCAACCAGATCCTGGTCGAGATGGATGGCTTCGACAGCTCGGTCAACGTCATCATCATCGCCGCGACCAACCGGCCCGACGTGCTGGACCCGGCCCTGATGCGACCGGGCCGCTTCGATCGGCAGGTCATCCTCGATCGGCCCGATATCCAGGGGCGGCGCTCGATCCTCGACGTGCACTCCCGCGGCAAGCCGTTCGAGGACAGTGTCTCGATCGAGAACCTCGCGCGCCAGACCAGCGGCTTCTCGGGCGCCGACCTGGAGAACCTCGTCAACGAGGCGGCGATCCTGGCCGCGCGGCGGAACAAGAAGACCATCGGCGTCGCGGAGCTGACCGAGGCGATCGACCGTGTGCTGGCCGGTCCGCAGCGCAAGAGCCGCGTGATCAGCGAGCGCGAGCGGTTGATGACGGCCTACCACGAGGCCGGGCACGCCCTGGTCGCGCGGATGCTGCCCAATTCCGACCCGGTCCGGAAAGTGTCCATCGTCGCGCGGGGGATGATGGGCGGCTACACCCGCGTCGTCCCCGACGAGGACCGGCTGTTCATGACCAAGAGCCAGTTCCAGGACCGGCTGGCCGTGTTCATGGCCGGCCAGGCCGCCGAGACGATGGTGTTCGAGGAGCAGTCGACCGGAGCCAGCAACGATATCCAGCAGGCGTCGGGCATCGCCCGGCGCATGGTCACCGAGTTCGGGATGAGCCGCACCCTCGGGCCGCTCGCCTTCGGCAAGAAGGAGGAGATGATCTTCCTCGGGCGCGAGATCAACGAGTCGCGCAACTACTCGGACGAGGTCGCCCTCGCCATCGACCGGGAGATCCGGGAGTTGATCGAGGAGGCACACGAGCGAGCCCGGGCGGTCCTTGAGGACAACTTCAGCTACCTCGAGGCGATCGCCCAGTTGCTGCTCAGCAACGAGACGATCGAGGGCGAGGAGATGGAGGCGCTGTTCGACCGGCCACGACCCCGCCCCGAACTGGTCGGCCCGCCTCACGGGAGGTTGTCGAACCGGATGCAGGAGTGGCAGGGCCAGCCCGGTGATCTGCCGCCGAGTCTCACGCCGCCACCGTCACGGACCGGAGATGGCCACGGCGGGTCGTACGGCGGTCTGACGCCCCGTCCGGCCTCCTGAGACCGGGCCCGCGTGGGTGGTTGGTCACGTGGTCGGGAAGGCGCGGTTCTGGCCCAGGATAGGGCGGAACGGAGAGACAAGGACGGCCGGGCGATTCACTCGCCCGGCCGTCCTTCTTGTTTCTCGACGGGCGCTGGCTCATGGTGGAGGCTAGGAGACTCGAACTCCTGACCTCAACAATGCAAATGTCGCGCTCTTCCATCTGAGCTAAGCCCCCAGGCGGCCGGCGCGCATCGAGATGTGTTGGAACGGGACCGGGGGTGGAGAAAGGGGGACTCGAACCCCCGACCTCTACAGTGCGATTGTAGCGCTCTCCCAACTGAGCTATTTCCCCGGGAACAGCGGGAGTATAGCGGTGGGTCGGGGCCTCGTCAAACCCCGCAGGGGAAGGGCTGGACGTCGACGATCCGGAGGTGCCGGCGAGCGATGCCGGGTCTGGAGCCTCGCGACATTCCCGGTGGCCAGCGACCGGGCCGATACCGGAAACACCGGGACTTGTTCAGGACTTGTCAGGGAAGGGACCTGTGCTACACTTTCGGGACACCGTGCGGGTGTAACTCAGTTGGCAGAGTGTTTGCTTCCCAAGCAAAATGTCGTCGGTTCGAATCCGATCACCCGCTCCACAGAAAAGCGCATCGCAAGGCGGTAGACGCCGGAGCTTACTGCTCTGGCGTTTCGTCTTCCCCGGCGTTTGTTCACGGTTTGTTCACGGACACCCCCAGAACGGCTCTTGTTCACGACGATCGCCGTTCCATGAGGCACTCCAAGGTATCGATCGCGGCGTCCTCCATCCCGCCCAGAACGTGGGCGTAGACGGAGAGGGTGATGCTTGGGTTGGCATGACCGAGGCGCTGCGAGACGACATGAACCGGGACGCCATTGCCCAGCGGGATGCGGGCGTGGCTGTGCCTGAGGTCGTGTACGCGAATGCGGGGCAGGCCGGCTGCGGTGACAATCCGCTCGAAGTTGCGCTGGACATTGTTGGGATTGATCGGTGAACCGATCGCGGTGCAGATCACGAGGTCGTGGTCCTGCCGGAGTTCCGGCGGCGCGGCGAGCTTCCGGGACGACCACACGGCGCGATGTGCACGCAGGGTCGCGACAGTCGAAGGCAGGATACGGATGGTCCGTCGTCCGGCCGTAGTCTTTGGTTCCTGAAACAGCGGGGCGCCCTTGGTCGCCACGATGGACTGCGCCACGGTAACAGTGCCTCGCTCGAGGTCGACGTCTGACCAGCGAATGCCGAAGGCCTCGCCACGACGCACCCCGATGGTGGCCAGTAGGTCCCACAGGGGGGACAGGCCATCGCTCCGGGCTGCGTCCTGGCGAGGCGCCCACCTGCGTGGGGTCCCACGTCCCGCCCCGCTTGTAACGCACTTTGGGGGGCTCTGCGTTGTCGCAGACGTTCGCGGGCACCATCTGCCAGCACACGGCCTGACGGAGTGCCTGAGACAGCCGCCTGTGGCAGAGCTGGACCGTCCGAGGACCGACGCATTCCGCGAGCTTTGCCGAGTAGAACGCCTGGACACGGGCCGCGGTGAGGCGCTGGACCTCGATCGCTCTCAACTCGGGCAGGATATGGACGCGAATCGTGTTCTCGTACTCCCACCGCGTCGTCTCCCGGACCCGGTGGGCGGCGACATCGGCCAGCCAGGCGGCCATCAAATCCCTGACTGTGATGTTCGACGGCCGGACCGCGACGCCGCGATCGA
>CADCWK010000067.1 GCA_902806375.1 uncultured Thermomicrobiales bacterium | reverse complement strand
CTGGCCGAGATCAGCAACTGTGGGCCGTGGCAGATGGCCGCGACTGGCCGGCCCGACGCCATGAAGTCGCGCGTGAACGCGACGGCGGCATCGACGATCCGCAGGTTCTCCGGGGCGCCACCCCCCGGGATGACCAGCATGTCGAACTGGTCTGGCCGGACATCCGCAAAGGTGGTGTCGGCCGTGAGGCTCGCGCCCTTCTTGCCGACGATGTCGCCGGTCTCGGCGCCAATGACCGTCACCGTCGCCCCGTTGGCCTCGAGGAACTCCTTCGGGCTGGTCGCTTCGACATCCTCGAAGTTTCTGGCGAGGACCATCGCGACCCGCATCGTATCCTGCTGCATCCGTCTATACTCCTTCGACGTGTATCCACGAGAACGCCTGCTGTCTCCGGCGCGCAATGGTCGTACCAGCGCCCGGTCTGCGGCGGTCCGTTCCCAGCCCGAAGGGATCAAAGCCGGTGACCACCGACCACGGATTCGCGAGCGCCCGACCGATCGATCCGGCGCTCGCCGACCGCGTCCTCGCGGAGATCAGCCAGGACGAGGTGATCGGCTTTCTCCAGGGGCTCGTCCGGATCCCGTCCGTCCATGAGCCGGGCGACACCCGCGAGGCCGTCGCCTACTGCGCCGAACCCCTCCGCAAGGCGGGTTTCGCGACGCGGTTCGAACAGTTGGAGGAGATCAAGCCCAACCTCGTCGCGGAGTATGGGGAGGGTACTGGTCCGACGGTGATGTTCAACGCCCACGTCGACGTCGTGCCGACCGGGGAACTCCTGGCCTGGAGGTTCGACCCGTGGGGCGCGGAGATCGATGAGGGCCGGGTCTACGGCCGTGGCGCTGGCGACGACAAGGCGAGCGTCACCGCCCAGGTCATGGCCGGGGTCGCCCTGGCCCGCTCCGGGGTCCCACTAACCGGCCGGCTGATCGTCAACGAGGTCGCCGACGAGGAGGTCGGCGGTGTCGCCGGGGCGAAGTGGCTGGCGGAGAGCGGCATCCTGAAGCCCGACTTCGCGATCATCGGCGAGCAGACGATGAACCGGGTCAACGTCGGCGAGAAGGGCGGCGCCGGCCAGACGATCACCGTCCTCGGGCGAGCGGCGCACGGGGCGCTGCCGTGGGAGGGGGCCAACGCGATCGAGGGGATGGCCGAGATCCTGGTCGCCCTTCGCCGGGAGCTCTGGCCGCTGCTCGACGGGCGGACGCACCCGTATTTCCATCACTCGTCGGCCTCCCCGAACCTGATCAGTGGCGGGGTCAAGAGCAACGTGGTGGCCGACCGGTGTGAGTTGTTCATCGACCGCCGCCTGGTGCCCGGTGAGACGACCGAGGGCACCCGGGCCGAGATCCTGGCGATCGCCGAGCGGGTGATCGCCGGGATGCCGGGTCTTTCGGTGACGATCGAGGGGCGTTGGATGGCGCTGGAGGCGTCGCTGACGCCGGATGACCACCCGCTGGTCCAGAGTATGGTCGCCGCCAACGGCTACCTCGGCTACGACACGACGATCAGCGGGTTCAGCATGGGGACCGACGGGCGCTTCTTCAGCAAGCAGGGGATCCCGACGATCATCTACGGCCCCGGCGACCCGAAGCTGGCCCACATCCCGAACGAATGGGTCGGGATCGACGAGGTCATGGCGGCCACCCGAGCCTACGCCCTGACCGGCCTCTCATTGCTCAGCGGACGGTGACCCTGACATCCGGCCCTGAAGGGTCCGGCTGAATGACATCTGGTTGGACGGGGTCGCCCGTGCATCGGGGCCCTGAGATCATGGCGTTTCAGGTCCTCCGGGGTCCTGGAATCCAGTGTGGTTCAGCCGGTGGCTTCAGCCCCGGTGAGGTGGACCCCTCCAGAACGGAACGAATGGAGACAGCAAACGCATGGTGCTGGAAGACATCTCGACGTACGTGGACGACCATGCCGACGAGTACATCGGCTGGTTGCAGACGCTGCTGCGGCAGCCTAGCGTGGCGGCCCAGAACCTCGGCATGGTCGAGGCGGCCGGGATCGTCCAGCGGCAGCTGGAGCACATCGGGGCCTCGCCAAGGCTGATCGATACGCGGGGCGGGCAGCCGGTCGTCTTCGGCGAGGTCAGCGCGGGAGCGGACGTCTCCGATCCGCGGACGCTCAGCTTCTACAACCACTACGATGTCCAGCCGGCCGAGCCCTATGACCTCTGGGACAGCGACCCATGGGCCGCCGAGATCCGCGACGGGCACATCTGGGCCCGTGGCGTCTCCGACAACAAGGGCAACATCGTCGCCCGGATCGCGGCGATCCACGCCTGGCAGCAGGTCCGCGGCGAGCTACCGCTCAACCTGCGGTTCATCATCGAGGGCGAGGAGGAGATCGGTTCGCCGAACCTGGCGAACTTCACCGCCGACCACCCCGACCTCTGCGCCGCCGACGCCTGCATCTGGGAGTTCGGTGGCCGGGCGCTCTCGGGCCAGCCGCAGATCCACCTCGGGCTCAAGGGCATGTGCTACGTCGAGCTCCATGCCCATGGCGCCAACTCCGACCTGCACTCGTCACTGGCGACGACGATCCCCAACGCCGCCTGGCGTCTGGTCTGGGCGTTGAACTCGCTCAAGGGGCCGGACGAGCGCGTCCGTATCCCGGGCTTCTACGACAAGGTTCTCGAGCCGACCGCCGAGGAACAGGCCGCGCTGGAGCGCCTTCCGGACGACGACGCTGCCGGGCTGGAGCTGTACGGGATCGACCGCTACCTGCTCAACCTGCGCGGGATGGAGAAGAAGATCCGCGACTCCTACCAGCCGACGCTGACGATCGCCGGGTTCGAGAGCGGCTACACCGGGACCGGGACGAAGACGGTCATGCCGGGCGCCGCGATGGCGAAGGTCGACATGCGGCTCTGCGCCAGCCAAGACCCGCACGAGATCTTCGAGCTGTTCAAGGCCCATCTGCTCATGCAGGGGTTCGGCGACATCGAGGTCCGGCTGCTGAGTGCCCTGATGCCGGCCCGGACACCACTAACCGCTCCGATCGTCGAGGTCGTCTCGACGGCCTACCGCGATCTCTACGGGGAGGAGCCGATGATCTACCCGACGTCCGCCGGCTCTGGTCCGTGGTACCAGCTCTGTGAGCAGTTCGGCGTCGACGGTTGTACGGCCGGGGTCGGTAACGGCCGCTCCAACGCCCACGCCCCGAACGAGAACATCGCGGTCGACGACTTCATTCTCGGGATCAAGCACATCGCCCTGATCATGGAGCGCTTCGCGGCCTCGACTGCGGTGTCGCAATGAACCTCGAATACCTCCGTCCGTTCCTGACCGACCCGACCTGGTTTCGCCGGGAGCCATTCGGGATCCATGGCGTCGGCCATGTGACCCGCGTCCTGATCTGGTCAGCGATCCTGGCGAACCGGATCGGGCTTCGCTCGGCCATGAGGTATGAAGAGCTTCTCTGGGCAGCCTCGACCCACGACGTCGGTCGGCTGGATGACGGGACCGACCGCGGCCACGGCACGCGCTCAGCGGGATGGATTAGCGAACACCTGGTCGCGAAGCGGCCAGCGGCTCGTAACGCCGACCTTGGTTTCGTCGCCGAACTCTCGACCTGGCACGAGATCCCGGACGACAACATCCGGCGGTTGAGTCTCGAGTTGCTCGTCCTGAAGGACGCCGACGGGCTTGACCGGGTCCGGATCTACGACCTGGATGCGCGACGGCTCCGGACTCAACACGCCGCCCGGCTGGCGGATGCCGCGCAGCTGCTCTTCGACCGGACGAGGTACGCCGGTTCGGCCGAGGAGGTGCTGCAGACCGCAATAGACCTCGGTTTCCCCGGGAGCCTGTCCACGTAGCGCGACGTCTCCTCTGGCACCGGCGGATGCGGTACGGGCCTTCCGGGTCGGAACTGCCTCTGGTCGAGACAAGGGAACGGCGGCCGGGTCATCGACCCGGCCGCCGTTCCCTTGTCACCTGACGTTCGGCTCGGCTAGAGCGTTGAGCCGATCGCCGGCGACTCGGTCACGATCGGCGTGCGGCCATCCAGGTCGATCGCCACACGCGGCTCCGTCAGCGAGAGCGACCGGGAATCGATCACGGCCGTGGCCATGGCGAGGAAGTCCGCGACCGGTGTCGCGCCGAGGTCTTCGCCCGAGCGCAGCCGGACCGCGACGGCCCCCGCCTCGGCCTCGCGCTTGCCGATGACCAGCATGTACGGGATCTTGCGGAGCTGGGCCGTCCGGATCTTGGCCTGCATCCTGTTCGACGACTCGTCGAGGTCGACGCGCATCCCGGCGTCCTTGAGTTGCCGCTCCACCTCCCGGGCGAACGGCACCTGGTCGTCGGTGATCGGGACCACGACCGCCTGCGTCGGTGCGAGCCAGGCCGGGAAGGCACCGGCGTAGTGCTCGACGAGCCCACCGACGAAGCGCTCCATCGACCCAAGCAGCGTCCGGTGGATCATCGCGACCCGGTGGCGGTCGCCGTCCTCGCCGATGTAGTTGACATCGAACCGCTCGGGCAGATTGAAGTCGACCTGGATCGTCGGACCCGTCCACTCCCGGCCCAGCGCGTCGACCCACTTGATGTCGATCTTCGGGCCATAGAACGCCCCACCGCCCTCGTCGATCTTCCAGGGCAGGTTGCGCCGGTCCAGGGCCGCCTGCAGCGTCGCCGTCGCCCGGTCCCAATTGTCCTCGTCGCCGATCCACTTCTCCGGCCGCGTCGCGAGGTACGCCTTGAACTGGTAGCCGAAGATGTCGGCCATGTACTCGGCCAGGCGGATGACGCCCTCGACCTCGTCGCCGACCTGCTCCTCGGTGCAGAAGATGTGGGAATCATCCTGCGTGAAGCCGCGGACCCGCAGCATCCCGTGGAGCGTCCCGGACCGCTCGTACCGGTAGACCGTGCCCAGTTCCGCCAGCCGGATTGGGAGATCACGGTAGCTGTGGACCTGGTTCTTGTAGATCATGATGTGGCCGGGGCAGTTCATCGGCTTGAGGTAGTAGTTGACCTCGTCGATCGTGATCGGGGCGTACATGTTCTCCTTGTACGTCTGGAGATGCCCCGAGGTCTGATAGATCTTCTCGCTGGCGATGTGCGGCGTGTAGACGAGCTGGTAGCCGCGCTTGAGCTGCTCCTGCTGCTCGAACTGCTCGACGAGGTACCGGACCATGGCGCCGTTGGGGTGCCAGAGGATCAGGCCGGCGCCGATCTCGTCGGAGACCGAGAACAGGTCGAGCTCCCGGCCCAGCCGGCGATGGTCGCGGGCCTGGGCCTCCTCCAGCCGGGCGAGGTGGTCGTCGAGTTCCTTCTGCGTGAACCAGGCGGTGCCGTAGATCCGCTGGAGCATGGGGCGCTTCTCGTCGCCCCGCCAGTACGCACCCGCGACGGACTGGAGCTTGAACTTGCCGGTCCTGCCCGTGTCCGGGACGTGCGGTCCCCGGCAGAGGTCGAGGAAGTCGCCCTGCCGGTACGTCGAGATCGTCTCATCGGCCGGGAGCTCGTTGATGATCTCGACCTTGTACGGGTTGTCGGCGAACAGCTCGAGTGCCTCGTCCCGGCTGACCTCGTTGCGGACGAACGGTTCCTTCGCCTTCTGGTGTCGCTTCATGCTGGCCTCGATCGTGGCCAGGTCGTCCGGCGTCAGGGCGCGGGGCAGGTCGAGGTCGTAGTAGAACCCGTCCTTGATGGCGGGACCGATGGCGAACTTCGCCTCGGGGAACAGTTCCGCGACCGCCTCGGCCATCAGGTGCGCCGTCGAGTGGCGCATCCGCGCCAGGTAGAAGGCGTCCTGGTCGCCTTCCGGGATCTCCACGTCCAGTTCGGGGTTGCTCTCGATCGTCTCCGTCATCGTCATGTCCCTCTTCGTAGCTCGACCCCGGCGATCGGCGAGTGCCCCGGAAAAACAGCACGGCCCGCGTCCGTAAAAGGGACGTCGGGCCGACGTGGTTCCACCCCCGTTTCGGATCGCGACAGGGCGCGCTCCGCTCGTTGGCGCCGGTAACGGGGCGGACCGGGGTGACTTTCACCGTCGACGACGGAGTAGGTCACCCGCTCTCAGGCGGTGGCCGGGTGCCGCTGGCAGGGTGACGCGGCTCTCAGCCGGGGACCGCGTCTCTCTGGTCTGCCGATGGGCGGGGCGTCCTGATCGATGCTGTGTCGTTATTGGCGGACAGGATAGGGGCGGCCGCGGGCGGTTGTCAACGGCGGGGGGAGACCGCCCGTCGCTGAGCGGTGCGACTCGCGGCGGAGACACCCGGTTGGCCGGGCCGGGCAGTGCGCTCCGGACCGTCCGGCGATTGCCGTGCTCCGGTCCGGGCGGTGGCGAGCCGGGTTCGCCGGGGAGCCAACCGGGTATACAGCACTCCCGCGGCGAGCCCGACCAGCGCCACGAGCCCAAGGACCAGCGCGACCCGGGCGACCGTGGTGCCGGTCCCGTTGCCCGACGCGTCCGTCGTTTCCGCCGCGACGTCAGTCGTCTCACCACCGGCCGCCGGGCCGGCGTCGACCGCGGCGGCGACCGCACCGGTCTCGGCGGTGGGGACGTTGGGATCGGTGCCGGCCGCCACGGCCGGGACGCCGCCGATCTGGCCACTGGCTGCCGCCGACCGGTCGAGCAGGGCGACGTCGGGGTCGCTGAACAGGGCCGTCCGGCCGGTCCAGGCCGATTGCGCCTGCATCGTCCCCGTCCGCTGTTCGAAGCCGTACTCCAGCAGGACCTCGTTGTCGTCGTACCAGTCCATGTTCTCGTGGACGCCGTCCAGCGTCACCGAGATCATCCGCATACCGTCCCGCTCCGCGACCTCGACCAGGCACCAGCCGGCATCCCAGTCGTACCCGGTCTTGCCGCCGATGAGATCCGGGTAAAGACCGAGCAGCCGGTTGTTGTTGTAGATCGCGTTGCCCTCGGCGGTCGTGTACTCCGCCGTGGAGATGAGGGTCTCGAAGAAGGGGTAGCTCATCGCGTACCGGGTGAACGCCGCCAGGTCGTGGGCGGTCGTGTAGTGGCCCGGGACGCCCCAGCCGTCCGGGGTGATAAGGAACGTATCGACCAGACCCATATCCAGGACACGCTGGTTGATCCAGCCCATGAAGCGGTCGACCGACTGCTGGGAGTCGGTGTCACCCTCCCGGAAGCCGAGGCCGCGGGCAATGGCGTGGGCCGCGTCATTGCCCGATGGGAGCATCAGGCCGTAGAGCAGTTCCTCCAGGGTCAGGTCTTCGCCAGCGTCGAATCCCATGATCGAGTTGTTGGCCGGGTCCTTCAGGTCATCCTCGGTGGTCGTGATGACCGTATCCAGCGGAGCGATCTCGATCGCCTCGATGGCGGTGAAGATCTTGGTCAGGCTCCCGATCGCGACCCGCTCGTCGGCGTTGCGCTGGGCGTAGACCTCACCCGTCTCGGCGTCTGTCACGATGTACCGGTTGGAATTGACCTTCAGCTCGGGCACTTCCTGCGCCGCGGCACGCTCCGCTCCCGGGAGCCCCGCCAGCACCGGGACGAGGAGGGCGACCACGAGCGCCAGGCGAGACCAGGTCGAACCGAGGCGGGAGCGGGCCGGTGGGTGGTGGTGAAACAAGAGCGATACTCCATCGTGGCCGGCAGGGCGTCCCCAGACGTCGAGGGGCGGCGGGACGTCGGCGGACAGGTGTGCCATCAAGTGTACCGATTTCGCTGGTCGCCGTGGACGGCCGGCTGCCCGGGAACGGGCGATCCGCGGGACCCGCAGGCAAGGTGTGTGCGAGACTCGGAAAACGACGATGACCGGCGCGAGAGGCGCCGGTCATCATGATGAGGTGGGCGATACTGGACTCGAACCAGTGACCTCTACGATGTCAACGTAGCGCTCTAACCAACTGAGCTAATCACCCGACGTTGCGTTGCCGGGGGAGTATACCGGTGGGCCGCCGGGCCGTCAACCGGGGCCGTGCCGCGGCCGAAGACCACTGCGGTGGATCGAATCACCCCACCGTCCCGGCCTATACTGCGGGCATGACGGACCGGAAACCCAGGCGCGTACTTGACCAGATCGAATCGGGGCTGCTGGGCGACAAGGTCGACACGGAGCCGATCCCGCGGGCGCGACCCGTCCGGCGCCGCGCCCGCCCGGGCTCGCGCTTCCTCGCTCCGGACGACGATGCCAGTCCGCTCGAACGGGCACTGGGTCCGAGTTGCCTGCTCAGCCTCATCATCGTCGCGCTCCTCCTCGTGGCCTTCCGTCGCCTGTTCTCCGCGCCGCCCTCGGTAATCGCCCTGATCGCGGTCGCCGTCTTCGTCGTCGTCCTGATCATCCTGCTCCGGATGCGCCCGGTCCGGATCGATGGCAACGAGCGTGACGACCGGTAGGGCGGCGACCGCCATACCCCGCTAGTGGCCCAGCTCACGGACGCTGCGATCGCGGCGGTGCCAGGCGAGCGTCGTTCGCCCGAACGCCTTCAGGTGGTCCACGACCTGCTGGCGGAGCGGCTGGAGCTCGGCGTTCTTTACCTTCCAGGAGCCGGTCACCTGGTTGATGACGAGCAGACTGTCCCCGCCGATGAGGACGGTGGCCTTCGACGCCTCGACACCGAGGTCGCGCCGCAGCCGCTCGAGCGCCGCGATCAGCGTCCGGTACTCGGCCTGGTTGTTCGTCACCCGACCCTCATAGTCCAGCCGCTCCCGGGCGATCTCGACGTCCCCGGACCGGATGAGGAAACTCCCGTACCCCTTGCCGGGGTTGCCGAGCGAGCCGCCATCGAAGACGATCTCGTAGGATGTCGATCCGGTCGGTCGGGTGGTCACGGTCATCGCTGCGCATTCCTCGGTCTGACGGTCGGCTCGGCACGCTCGGGCGCGGTCGCGGGACGAGCGATGGTAGCCGACCGGCGACGCCCGTGCACCATCCGGACTGGCACATCGCGGCCGGACGACCGCCCCGGGACCCGGGCAGTCCGGTTTCCTCTCGACGTCGAACGAAACAGGCAGGAGAGCCCCCGTGTCACCAGATCGCGACGATGACGGCCTCAGGCAGGGACTGCTGGAACGGACGGTCGCCTACGCCGCGATCGATGGCGTCGCCGGTTTCGAGCAGGACGTCGTCCGCCGGCTCCGGGACGACCTGGCACCCTGGGTGGACGAACTCACCGTCGACCCGTTTGGCAATCTCATCGGCGTGATCCATGGTCCGGACGGCGCGCCGACGCTGATGGTCGCCGCGCACAGCGACGAGATCGGTGGGGTGGTCAAGGCGATCGAACCGGACGGCATGCTGCGCTTCGAGAAACTCG
>CADCWK010000066.1 GCA_902806375.1 uncultured Thermomicrobiales bacterium | reverse complement strand
GACAGCTGGGCAATCGCCGTGACGGCCGCCCGGTGAACGGCGTCGGCGCTAGCGGCGAACGCACCGACGCCGTTCGCCAGCCTGGGGAGCGCGAGGGTCAGGTCGCCGGGAAACCGGTGACGCTCGAGTGAGCGCTGGACATCGGTGGGCAGGAGGTCGTGGTAGTGGGAGCGCCAGGCGCCGGCGATCTCTCGCGGTGGCAGCGCGGCGTATCGACCCCAGGAGTGCAGGAACGGAAGGACGACGTCGAGATGGCTGATCCCGGCGGGATCGGTGGTCGCTCCGTCGCTCAGGGGGTCACCGCACCGTCGGCTGGTCTGACCATCACGACATCCTCGCCGGGCAACTGGACGCCGGCGCCGGTCAGGAGCAGGGTGACGGCGGTGCCCGGGTGAACCCTGATCGTTGGCAGGTCACCGGTAAGGAGTGGCGGGAGGCCGGCCCGGATCTCGCTGCCCTCGACGGAGTTCGCGTTGACGACCAGCGCGCCGGCCGGCGAGGGCAGGAGGCTGTCCAGACCGTCGCCGTCCGCCGCGACCAGCACGCCGCGCGATCCGAGCGGCCCGAACGCGTCGGCGTGGTCCGTGTGCGACAGGACGGTGACCGTGCCGGCGCCGGAGCGGATCTCAGCCCGCCAGGCGAGATCGAAGTCGCCTTGGTCGTCCCGGCCGGGGATCTCGACCGTCTCGATCAGGGCGGTGACACCAGGCGCGATCTCGATCCGGGCGAGGGGTGGCAGTTGAGGTAGCCCGTGCGGCAGGTCGCCGGTCTCGCGACCCGGGTGTGGGGCGCCGAGCCGGACGACCTCTCCCACCGAACCGCCGGCGGCGAGGTCGGCGGGTACGGCGAGATCGCTGCCCGTCGCGGCGACGACCAAAAGGTCGATCCGGTGGCTCGAGATCGCCGTCGCCCGGTCGAACGCGCGACCGAACTCCGCCGGATCCTCGCCCGCAGCGATGACGACCCGGGCGTCGCCGGCGAGGATCAGCACCGACAGCGATGATCCACCGCCCAGCAGGACCACGCGGGGTGTCGTCATGGAAGCGGTCCAGGCCGGCAGGGCGAACGTCATCAGCGCCACCGTGACGGCGATGGTCGTCAGCACCGACCACGTGGTCACGCTCAGGGAGCGACTGGACGACCACCGTGACGGGTCGGACAGGACGACGGGCGGCTCCGCGACGGGTGGTTCGTCAGAGGGAGGCGTAGAGCGGTGAGGGACGATGGGTCGTGACGCCCAGCCATGAGCCACTGAGGCAGTGGAAACAGGCTCGACTGGGGCGTCAGTCCTGTCCGGATCGCGTGGCGGACCCATCGCCATCGGTGCGGCCCTCGGCGTCGCGGCTCGCGTCGTAGGTGACCAGCGTCAGTTCGGTGCCGGGTGGGAGCCAGGCGCCGAAGTTGGCCGTGCCATCGGCGTTCTGGACACCGACGACGTCGCCATCTTCGATCCCGGCCGCCGCGAGGTCAACACCCGCCGCCTCGATCGCCGCCCGGTTGGCCGTGTCCCCACCGCCGATGACGAACCCGGCCTCGGTCAGCTGCGTGGTGGCGGTCTCGCCGTTCTCACCGAAGATCCCGGTCGGTAGCAGGATCGTGTCGCCCTGGCTGACCAGCAGCGTGACCGTCGAGCCGGGCGGGACGACCCCGGCCGGGTCGGTCTGCGCGACAGCGCCGAACGGCACCGTCGGACTCCCGATCGGCGCCTGGACGACCCGGAGCCCCGCCCCCTCGACGGCCGCGATCGCCTGGTCGGTCGGCAGACCGATCAGACCGAGGCGGCTGAGATCGATGTTGGCGGCCCCACGGCTCCGGATCACAGCGACCACTCCACCTCGGGCGATCTCCATCCCGGCCGGGGGGTCCTGCTGCGCGATGGCGTCCGCTGGCACGGTGTCGCTGAATCGCGTCTCGGTGGTGACGTTGATGGACAACCCTTCGCTGGCGAGCGCTGCCCGGGCCGCGTCGACCGTCAGGCCGACGAGGTTCGGCGCGGTGGTCGTTCGGGCGAGGGCGGTGGCCGTCGGCGCGACCACCCGGCCTGCCGGAGCGGCCCCCTCCGCGAGGGCACCGGAGGGGCCAGGGGTCGCGGCCTGCTCACTGGCACTGTCGCCAGACCCGAAGCCGAGGCTCGGGAAGCCCGCAGGCACGCCGTCCGAGAACCACGCGCCGATCACGATCAGTGCGACGAGGGCCACAAGGACGCCGGCACCGGTCGCCCAGGTCCCGCAGCCAACATCGTTCCGGCGCCCGTCGCCGGCCAGGACGGCGGCGGGTGCCATCTGCGGGCTGAGTGGTGGGCGCGCGACGGGCGGTCCGGCCGGAGCCGGTCGCCCGGCTGGCGCCGCCCAGGCCGTGTCCCCGGTCGTCGAGGCCGCGAACCGCGGACCGGACTCTTGACGGCTCCCCTCGGTCGAGAGCGCGACGGTCGCGGCCGCATCCAGTGGGTGTGGCGTGGCGTAGCGGCTCGCCGGGCCGTCCGGGTACGGCTGGCCACCGCGGTGCTCACCACTCCGGGAGCGGTTCGGCGCCCTGTAGTGCTTCCAGTCGGACATCGTGCCCGCGAACTCGCCGGCCGACCGGTAGCGCCGGGTCGGGTCCTTCTCCAGCGCCCGCAGGACGATCGCGTCGACGGCCCCGGTGATCGTCGGCTCGACCGTCGACGGGCGGGGCGGCTCGTCGCGGGTATGGGCCACCGCGACGGCGACCGGCGATTCGGCGTCGAACGGGAGGGCCTGCGTCAGCATCTCGAAGGCGACGATGCCGAGCGAGTAGACGTCGGAGGACGGCGTCGCCATCAGGCCATTGGCCTGCTCGGGTGACAGGTAGTGCACCGTCCCGATCCCGGTGCCGGTCTCGGTCAGATTGGAATCGGAGATGGCCTTGGCGATCCCGAAGTCGGCGATCTTGGCCAGCCCGTCGCTGTCGACGAGGATGTTCTGGGGCTTGACGTCGCGGTGGACGACGCCGCGGGCGTGGGCGTAGTCCAGGGCCGAGCCGATCTGCTCCAGCAGCGCCGAGACGTCGTCCGGGTCGAACGGGCCCTCCTCGTCGATGACCTGCTTGAGCGTCTCACCGCGGACGTACTCCATGACGATGTACGGCAGCGCGTCGTGCTCGCCGACGTCGTAGACCTCGACGATGTGGGGGTGGGAGAAGTTGGCGGCGGCCTGGGCCTCCCGCTCGAAGCGGAGCCGGACGCTGGCGTCGCGGGCGAACTGCTCTCTGAGCATCTTGACGGCGACCGAGCGATTGAGCAGCAGGTCGTGACCGAGATAGACCTCGGCCATGCCGCCATCGCCGATGCGCGCGTCGATGCGATAGCGGCCATTGACGGTCGTCTGCTCCACGCCTGCGTCGCCTCCCACGCCAGCGACTGTCGCGTCCAGCGGGTCTCGTCGGGGTCATCGTCGGTCGATGGCCGTCACCGGACCTGCGCAGGTCCGGGACCACGTCGTCGACCGAACTCTACGATGTTCCGGCAAGTCCGGGCGGCTCTGGCCGGGATGGCTGCCGGTCACGGGACCGAAGGAGTCGTCTCTCCCATCAGGGAAGGGGGCCTGGGCAGAGATGGCCAGGTCAGCCCGCAGTCCTATCGAACGGAGTGGATGTGGCCAATGCTTGGGCTCCCGCTGTCCGGCTGGATCATCCGGATCGTGATCGCAGCGCCCGGGCCGTTCCAACCTTGGCGGAACGGCCCCAGGGAGCGCGGGACGGGGCTCGCTTACCCGAACGTCCCGTCTGGCGACGCAGTCGAGCTTTTGACGCACACCTGGGTGAGGGGTCCGGCCAGGCATGGCTTCAGGTAGCGCCGCTCAGCCATATACCGGGTGGTCGGTGACTGGATGGCATCTGGGTCGGTAGCGGCGATTGCTCGAATGCTCCGTCGACGTCAGCGCCGGAGATCGAACGAGGAACGGATCTCGCCGACCGTCCAGCCGTTGAAGTTGGTCACTGCCGGGGTCTGCCGGTCGCGGAGCGACGCCAGCTCGCCGGGGCGAAGCAGGCCGAGCTGGTCGAGGGCGGCGAATGCGGCTTCTGACCGCGCCCGAGCCGAACCGTCGAGGACGGACACCGCGATGCCGAGCCCCTCATCGGCGATCGCCAGGCAGAGCAGGCCCTCGGCACCGAGCTTCGCGACGACCCGCCCACGGGTGACCTCCATGAGCGCGGTGTCCAGGTTGTTGGGCCCACCGACGTGCTGCGGGGAGTTGCCCATGGCGGTTCGCAGCCGGTTGAGTGACACCGCATACGATCCACCCGCGTCCGCCTCGACAATATCCGGCCGCGCCAGCGTGGCGTAGGCCACGGCGAAGGCGCCGATGGGTGCCCCGAACGTCGGTACGCTGCACCCGTCCGGGGCCCGGTCGATCTGGTCGGCCGGGAGCCGCAGCACCGCCGCCATGACCTCCAGGATCGTCCGCTGGAGCGGGTGGTCCGCTTCGAGGTACGAGTCAATCGGGTAGCCGAGGTGGACACAGGTCGCCAGCATCCCGGTGTGCTTGCCCGAGCAGTCGGAGTGCAGCGGGCTCGGCGCGACCTGCTTTAGCCGAACCCTTGCCGCCTCGTCCTCATCGTACGGTGGCGCCGACCCACACCGGAGCGCCGCCGGCCCCAGCCCGATCTTCGTCAGCATGCCGGCGACGGCCTGCTGCTGCCACGGTGCCGCATCGTGCGACGCGCAGGCCAGGGCAAGCTCCGCCTCGGAGAACCTGAACCGGTCGGCCGCTCCGCTCTCGACGAGCGGGACGGCCTGGAAGGGTTTGCCCGACGACCGGAAGTAGGTCCGTTCGTCCGGGTCACCGGCGGACGCAACGACCTTCCCGCTGGTGTCGGCGACGACGACCGTCCCGTGATGCTGGCTCTCGACGAGGTTGCCACGGGTGACCTGGGCGATGACGGTGGACATGGGGACTCCGGCTCGGGACGTGGGCGGCGGATCGGTCAGGAGAAGCGAGGGAGCAAGGGGCATGCCAAATGGTCAGATGCCTGGATGGTTTAGGGGGTGTGTGGGTCGTCGCGGACGCGAGGAATGGCCGTGCATGGTCGACCGGGCCCTGTAGGGGACGGCCGTGGCAGTCGGTGGGTTCACCCTGGTCTGGACGCGTGCCGGGTTGACGGATCGGGTGGACCGGGTAGGCTGCGGGACGACCCGGTTCCGCCGCGGCCGGCGGACATGACGGAGAGCGAGGCGACGACGATGGCGATCGGGATGAACACGGACCAGCTGGTGATGCTCTCGGTGGTGGGGAACGTCAGTTCCCCGCGCGTCCCGGCCGGAGCCGTCTACCGGGTCGGCCATGACGGCCAGCCGCACATCGTCCCGGCGACCGGCGGCATCGCCTACAACGTCCGCGTCGGAGACCGGGCGGTCGGCTGGGCCGGCGACCACGTCGAGCCAGCCGTCTCCCTGCGCAACCCCGACGATGGTGCCAACGGCGGGCTCAACACGTTCGCCTGCGTCGGGAACACCGCCACGGTCGTCTCCGGCGCCGCGAAGGGCGCGACCGGCACGGTCACCGGCAAGCACGGCGGCATCGAGCACGTCATGGTCGACTTCGCCGCCGATGTGCTGGGGCAGCTCGTCCCCGGGGACCAGATCCTCGTCCGCGCCTTCGGACAGGGGCTCCGGCTGGACGATTTCCCGGCCGTCTCCGTGTCGAACCTCGACCCGGCGCTCGCGGCGGTGTGGCTCACCGGACTGCGCGACGGCCAGCTCGTCGTCCCGGTCGCGAAGACGGTGCCGGCGGCCATCATGGGTTCCGGGCTGGGCAGCGACAACGTCTCCCGGGGGGACTACGACATCACCCTGTTCGACCCGGAGACGGTCGAGACGTACGGGCTGGCCGACCTGCGGCTCGGCGATCTGGTCGCCATTCTCGACGCCGGGGCCGCCTACGGTCGCTACTACCGGAAGGGTGCCGTCTCCGTCGGCGTCGTCGCTCACGCCGATTCCTACAAGGCCGGGCACGGGCCGGGCGTCACCGGGCTGCTCTCGGCGCTGGCGGGCGAGATCCTGCCCGTGGTCGATGCCGGAGCCAACATCGCCGCGCTGCTCGGGATCGGGACGGCCCGTCCGGAGGGTGCCTGATCCCGGAGCGGTCGCCGACCGGTCCTCTGGTGGCGAGGCTCCGCTATACTCCGTCGGTCATCCGGCATTCCGACTGTGGAGGTGACCGGCGACGCCCAGGAGTCTCTACCGCATGACGAGCGAACCCCGGATGGCCACGACGCCGGTACCGACCGAGACGGCCGATCAGCCACGGACCGGGGACGACATCGCCGTTGGCATCCAGGCGAGGGCAGAGGAGCCGGTCGTCGTCATCAACCGGATCGAGCTGCCGACCCGCACCATCTTCAAGGTCCTGCTGACGCTGGCGATCCTCTGGTTCGTCTGGCAGATCAATGGCTTCATCCTGCAGTTCTTCGTCGCCCTGATCCTCGCCGCGGCGATGACCCCGCCGATCCGCTGGCTCCAGGGACGCGGTGTGCCGCGGGTCCCGGCCGTCGTCGCCGTCGTCCTGACGGTGCTGGCCCTGCTGGGCGGCGTGATCTACATCTTCGGGCAGCCACTGGTCGAGCAGGTGCGGGCCTTTATCGATGACGCCCCTGGCTACGTCGACCGTATCGAGGCGTACTTCCAGACCAATACCGATATCGACACCGACATCTCGGATCAGATCGAGGATACGGCCGGATCGGGCTCGGCCGACCCGTCGACCATCTTCGACGGCGTCCTGTCAGCCGGTACGTCGGTGGTCTCGGGGATCAGCTCGGCGTTCGTCGTGCTGATCCTGGCGGTCTACATCCTCCTCGAAGGTGAGCGGACGCTGCGCTGGCTGACGCGGGAGCTGCCGGTCAGCCAGCAGCGCCGGCTCTGGCGGCTGGTTCCGGAGATGATCCGGGTCGTCGGCGGGTACATCACGGGGCAACTCATCAATTCCACCCTGTTCGGGGCGTACGCGTTCATCGTCCTGAGCGTTATGGATGTCCCGCAGGCGCTGCTCCTCGGGCTCCTCGCCGCCTTCGCCGATGCCATCCCGATCGTCGGCGTCCCGCTGGCGACCATCCCGGCCACGATCGTCGCCCTGACGGTCTCGTGGCAGGTCGCGTTGATCGTGTTCGTGGCCTACATCATCTACCAGCAGATCGAGAACTACGTCATCGTGCCGCGCGTCTTCCAGGGCACCCTCCATGTCAGCTCGTTCGCCGTGCTGATCGGCGTGCTGATCGGCACGTCGCTGCTGGGCATCCTCGGCGCGATCCTGGCCCTGCCGATCACCGCCGCCATCCCGGTGATCCAGCGGGTGCTGGGGGACGAGGAACTGCCGGAGGCGGTCGCGCGGATCACATCCGGTGTCACCGAGGGCAGCCAGATCGGCCGGGCGGCCGAGGAACAGGCCATCGACGCCGCCAAATAACCGGGGACGGTCCGCCTCACCGGCCGCGACCGATCGGGTCCACGTGGTCCGGCGGCAGCCCGGGGCGGTCGTCCGCTACCATTGGGACAGTTCGCGATCCGCATCGACAGACGGGGCGGAACGCGACGCCTGGCCGATGCTCCCCGCACCACGCGAGCCTCATTACGGAACTGAGACCACCATGTCCGATACGACCGACCGGGACGACACGCTGAGTCGCGACCAGGTCCTTGCCGCCCTCGAACCCATCCGCGAACCCGAGCTCGACCGCGGTCTCGTCGAACTCGGCCTCGTCACCGACGTCACCGTGACCGGTAGCGACGTCGCGCTGACCGTCGAGCAGATGACGCCGCTCTATCCGCACCAGGAGCGGGTGGAGGCCGCCGTCCGCGAGGCGATCGCGACGCTGCCGGGCGCCGGCTCCGTCCGGGTGACCTGGACGACGCGGATCCGCTCGTCCGGCGCCGGCCGCAGCGACGCGCAGCCGATCTCTGGTGTGAAGAACACGATCGCCGTCGCCTCCGGCAAGGGCGGCGTCGGCAAGTCGACGGTCGCCGTCAACCTCGCCGTCACGCTGGCCCGGGCCGGCGCGAGGGTCGGGCTGCTGGACGCCGATGTCTACGGGCCGAGCATCCCCCTGATGATGGGCGTCCACGACAAGCCGCTGATGAACAACGGCAAGATCGTTCCGCTGGAGGCGCATGGCGTCCGGCTGATGAGCATCGGTTTCCTGCTCGACCCGGAGCGGGCGCTGATCTGGCGCGGGCCGCTGGTCACGCAGCTGATCAGCCAGTTCCTGAACGACGTGGAGTGGGGCCAGCTCGACTACCTCATCATCGACCTGCCGCCCGGCACGGGCGATGTCCAGCTGACGCTGGTCCAGAAGATCCCGATCTCCGGAGCCGTGATCGTGACGACGCCGCAGGACGTGGCGCTGGCCGACGCCGTCAAGGGGCTCAAGATGTTCCAGGAGGTGAAGACGCCGATCCTCGGGATCATCGAGAACATGAGCGGCTTCATCTGCCCGAATTGCCACGACCTCCACCGGATCTTCGGCGAGGGCGGTGGCCAGCGGACGGCCGACCTCTACACCGTCCCGTTCCTCGGCGAGGTGCCGATCGAGCAGGTCGTCCGGGAGGGCGGCGACGACGGCGTCCCGGTCGCCATCGCCCACCCGGAGTCGCAGACGGCGGCGGCCTTCACGTCGGTCGCCCGCCGGGTCGCGTCCGGGATCGCCGCCGAGGCGATCCGCAAACCGCGCAAGCCGGTCATCATGCTTAAGTCGATGCCCGCGTCGTAGCGGGCGGGGGGCTCGCGGGCGGCATGGCGAGCGTCGGTCCCGCACAGTGCGCGGTCGGTCCATGTCACCGGTGGGACCAGAGGAGTGGCCAGTGACCAGTGATCTCGCCCGCTCCGCGCTGCTCGTCGTGGACGTGCAGCGCGGCTTCGATGACCCCGGCTGGGGACCGCGGAACAACCCGGCCGCCGAGACGAACATCGGGCGACTGATCGCGGTCTGGCGGGCCGGCGGTCGCCCCGTCGTCCATGTCCTGCACGACTCCACGTCGGCCACCAGTCCGCTCCGCCCCGGTCAGCCGGGCAACCTCCCGAAACCCGAGGCGGCGCCCGCCGACGGGGAGCCGGTCTACCGCAAGGTGGTCAACAGCGCCTTCATCGGGACGGGGCTCGAAGCCGATCTCCACGAGATGGGGGTCAGCGCGCTCGTCATCGTCGGGCTGACGACCAACCACTGCGTCTCGACGACGGCCCGCATGGCCGGGAACCTCGGTTTCACTACCTGGGTCGTGTCCGACGCCAC
>CADCWK010000065.1 GCA_902806375.1 uncultured Thermomicrobiales bacterium | reverse complement strand
TCACGCCCGTCGCGGTCGAGGAAGGCTTGCGGTTCGCGATCCGGGAGGGCGGCCGGACGGTCGGTGCCGGGGTCGTCACCAAGATCGAGGAGTAGCCTCACATCCGGCACTCGCTCCGGGACGGGCGGCGCTTCGGCGTCGCCCGTCTCTGTGTGCTGGTCAGATTGCCCGCAATGCAGTAGACTCCGTGACTGCCCTAGCCGGTGCGGTTTCTTGCTGCGCTGCGCGATGAACGGGGTCGGCTTCGCTGCCGGCCCCGTTGCTGTGAAGACATTTCGTCAGGCTCAGGCGGCCCCCCTTACGGTGGGCCGGACGTTGACAAAGAGAGAGGTTGACCGATGGTCGCACGCAAGCCGACTCAGCGTATCCGCATCCGCCTGAAGGCATTCGAACATGCCATCCTCGACCAGTCCGCGGCCCGGATCGTCGAGACAGCCGAGTCGACTGGGGCCAAGGTCGCCGGTCCGGTCCCACTCCCGACCCGGATCGAGAAGTACAGCGTGGTCCGTTCACCGTTCATCGACAAGGACTCGCAGGAGCAGTTCGAGATCCGGACGCACAAGCGCCTGATCGACGTCCTGGAGCCCAGCCCCAACACGATCCGCGCCCTGATGCGGCTGAACCTGCCGGCGGGCGTCGACATCGAGATCAAGCTCTAGTCACCATCGTCTTCCCACTTACTGGGAAGCCACCGGCCGTCGGCGCCGGACCCCGCGAGCAGTCGCGGGCCCGCGCCGATCACCGATGGCTGGTCAGGTGCCCAACACGGGCTTCGGGAACGGGTATCGCGGCGCGGAGTGCGCCAGTCACGCTCTGTTGTAGAGACGGCCCGCGGGCTGTATCTGCTTCCACAGTGGCTCAGGAGTGAGCCAGGAGAGAGCCAATGATCCAGGGGTTGATCGGGCGGAAGCTCGGGATGACCCAGGTCTTCGACGAGAACGGGGTCGTCTATCCCGTGACGGTCGTCGAGACCGGTCCCTGCGTCGTCACGCAGCTGCGGACGATCGAGAAGGACGGCTACGAGGCGGTTCAGCTGGGCTTCGGGATCTCGAAGCGCCTGAACAAGCCGGAGCAGGGGCATCGCCGCGACAGCGGCTACATGTCCCGCGTCCTGCGCGAGGTCAAGGCCGACAGCCTGACCGACCACACCGTCGGCGAGGTCATCACCGCCGACGCCTTCAGCAACGGCGAGATCGTCGACATCACCGGCACCTCGAAGGGTCGAGGCTTCCAGGGTGGTGTCAAGCGTCACGGTTTCGCCGGCGGCCCGAAGACGCACGGTCAGTCGGATCGCCACCGGGCCGTCGGCTCGATCGGCGCCTCGGCGACACCGGGACGCGTCTTCAAGGGTATGCGCGGCCCTGGCCACATGGGCCATGAGACCGTGACCATCCAGAACCTGGAAGTGATCCGGGTCGACACGGAGCGCAACCTGCTCCTGATCAAGGGGTCGGTGCCGGGCCCGCGGAATGGGGAACTCCTCATCCGTCGAGCGATCAAGCGTTAACGGGATGGACAGGCCGGCCGCGTGCCGGAACCGATCCGTCGCGACGTTGTTCTGAGGAGTAACCGGACCGATGCAGGCCGATATCTACAGCACCGCGGGCGCGGTGGTCGCTCAGGCCGAGCTTGACGACACCGTGTGGGCCATCGAGCCGAATATCGCGGTCATGCACCAGGCGCTGTTGCGCCAGCTCGCCAACGCGCGGCTGGGGACGCACGACACCAAGACCCGGGGCGAAGTCCGCGGTGGTGGGCGCAAGCCGTACCGTCAGAAGGGAACCGGCCGTGCCCGTCAGGGCTCGACCCGCTCCCCACAGTGGAAGGGCGGCGGTGTCGTCTGGGGACCACATCCCCGGAAGTACACGCAGTCCCTCCCGCGCAAGATGCGCCGCCTCGCGGTGCGTTCGGCGCTCTCCGCCAAGGTCATCGACGAGCGAGTCGTCATCGTCCGGGACCTCGCGAGCATCGAGGGCAAGACCAAGGCGATGAAGGCGTTCCGCGAGGGCTTCCCGGCCGCGCGCTCCACCCTCATCGTCGTGCCGGCCAAGGAGGGCATGGAGTCGATCTACCGGTCCGCCAGCAACCTCGCTGACGTCAAGGTGATCATCGCTCCCCTCCTGAATGTCCGGGACGTCCTCAAGTACGAGCAGCTGATGATCCTCGAGGAGTCCCTGCCCGTCATCGACGGCTGGCTCGCCCTCGAAGACAGCCGCCGTATCCCGGGCGTGTTCCGCCGGGCCCGTCTCGAGCGTCTCGCCTACCGGCAGAAGTTCGCTCTCGCGCGGATCGCGAGCAAGGGCAGCACCGCGACCGCGGTTGCCGCGGGGGCCGAGTAACGATGGGTCTGCGCATCGAGGACGTCCTGCGACGTCCCATCATCACCGAGAAGAACACGATGACGATGACCCGCGGGCAGTACACCTTCGAGGTGCACCCCGAGGCGAACAAGATCCAGATCCGCGCCGCGGTCGAGGAGTTGTTCAAGGTCAACGTCATTGCCGTCAATACGCTGATCCGGAAGCCGAAGATCAAGTCCCGCGGCATCCGCCGGGGACGCGGACGGGTGGAAGGCACGTCCGGCGGTTTCAAGAAGGCGTACGTCAGCCTGGCCCCGGGCCAGACGCTGGACCCGTTCCAGCTCTAGCGCACGACCGTCCCGTGCGGCTCCGGTGGCTGAGGCCACCAGAGCGGTCGGGACGACGAGGAGGACTTCATGCCGATTCGCAAGTACAAGCCGACCTCCCCGGGGCGCCGCTCGATGAGCGTCAGCACCTTCTCCGAGGTGACCAAGACCCGCCCCGAGAAGAGCCTGCTCACGCCGCTCAAGAAGAGCGCGGGCCGGAACAACCGCGGCCGCATCACCACCCGTCACATCGGTGGTGGCGCCAAGCGGCACTACCGGCTCATCGACTTCCGCCGCAACAAGCCGGGGATCCCGGCCAAGGTCGCGGCGATCGAGTACGACCCCAACCGCTCCGCGCGGATCGCCCTCCTCTTCTATGTGGACGGTGAGAAGCGATACATCCTGGCACCGCTGGGGGTGAAGGTCGGCGACACGGTGGTCTCGGGCCCCGATGCGCCGATCCGGACGGGCAACGCCCTGCCGCTGCGGAACATCCCGCAGGGTACCCAGATCCACAACATCGAGCTTCGCCCCGGCAAGGGCGGCCAGATGGTCCGCTCCGCCGGGAACTCGGCCCAGCTGATGGCGAAGTCCGACCGCTACGCGCAGATCCGTATGCCGTCCGGTGAGGTCCGACTGGTCCTCCTGGAGTGCATGGCGACCCTCGGGCAGGTCGGCAACGTCGATCACGAGAACATCGAGATCGGCAAGGCCGGGCGATCGCGCCACATGGGCAAGCGGCCGACCGTCCGCGGCTCGGTGATGAACCCCCGCGATCACCCGCACGGTGGTGGTGAGGGCAAGGCGCCGATCGGCATGAACCCCAAGACCAAGTGGGGCAAGTCCGCCTTCGGCAAGACGCGCAACAACAAGCGCACCGACAAGATGATCGTGCGCAAGCGTCCGACCCGCCAGAGCGGTCGCCGCCGGTAGCCCGGCGGCCGGAGCATCCCCAGCCGGGGGTGCTCCGCGTGCCGGTTAAGACGGCCGGCGGCATCCAATGCGACGATTCATGGGATACGAGTACGAGGGACGCGAATGGGCAGGTCATCCAAGAAGGGGCCGTACATCGACGCCAAGCTCCTGGTCAAGATCGAGCGGATGAACAGCGCCAACGAGCGCAAGGTCCTCCGCACCTGGGCGCGCGCGTCCACGATCTTCCCGGGGATGGTCGGACACACGGTCGCGGTCCACAACGGCCGGCAGCACGTGCCGGTCTACGTTTCCGAGCCGATGGTGGGGCACAAGCTCGGCGAGTTCGCGCCGACCCGCACCTACCGCGGTCACGGCAAGGACGCCGATCGGCGCTCGCGCCGGTAGCGCTGGTCCGGTCCGACACGGTTCACCGCCGGCGGACGGGACAGGGAGAGACACTCAATGGAAGTGACCGCGAGTCTGCAGTCCGCCCGGGTCTCGCCGTTCAAGGCGCGACTGGTGCTTGACGCCGTACGTGGCCGGAAGGTATCCGATGCGATGGCCATCGCCCGGTTCCTCCCGAACAAGAGTGCCGAGATGGTGGAGCAGCTGCTCCGCTCCGTTGCGGCCAACGCCGAGAACAACTACGACCTCGACCCGGACACGCTCTGGATCAAGGCCATCTACGCGGATGAGGGGCAGAGCCTTCGCCGGTTCAAGCCGCGTTCCCGCGGCCGCGTCGGGCGCATCCAGCGCCGGACCTGCCATATCACCGTCATCGCTGAGAACCGGGAGGGTCGGCTGTAATGGGACGCAAGGTAAACCCGATCGGGTTCCGGCTCGGTATCTCCAGCGAGTGGGAGTCGAAGTGGTTCGCGGAGCGGAACTACACCGAACTGCTCCACGAGGACATCCGCATCCGCCGGCTGGTCAACCATGAGCTGAGCCGTGCCGGGATCTCGCGTGTCGAGCTGGAGCGTTCCGCCAACCGCGTGGACGTCACCCTCAACACGTCGAAGCCGGGCATCGTCATCGGCAAGCAGGGCGCCAACGTCGAGCGGATCCGCCAGATGCTCGAGCGCGAGGTGGGCAAGAAGGTCCATCTCAAGATCGAGGAGATCAAGGTCCCCGAGATCGACGCCCGCCTCGTCGCGGAGAGCATCGCCGAGCAGCTCGGTCGCCGCGTCTCCTATCGCCGGGCGATGAAGCATGCCGTCCAGCAGGCCATGCGCCGGAACGCCAAGGGCGTCAAGATCCGCCTGAGCGGTCGTCTCGGCGGTGCCGAGATGTCCCGGACGCAGACCGAGATGGATGGCCGGGTGCCGCTGCACACGCTGCGCGCCGACATCGACTTCGCCGTCGTTCACGCCCACACCACCTATGGGCGGATCGGCGTGAAGGTCTGGGTCTACAAGGGCGACAAGATCTCGACCAAGCGTCGGGTGGCCCTGAACACGATCGGAGCGGAACCCGCCTCGATCAGTGCCGACTAATCGATCGCTAGTGCCTCTGTTCCAAGTGCGGGTCGCAGATTGCGGCTGGTAACGGTCAGAGGATATTGAGGAGACGTCCGCATGTTGATGCCGAAGCGGACGAAGTACCGGAAGATGCACAAGGGCCGTATGCCAGGCAAGGCCTACCGCGGCTCGACCATCACGTTCGGGGACTTCGCCCTCCAGGCCGTCGAACCGGCCTGGATCAGTTCACGTCAGATCGAATCCGCCCGGCGGTCGATCACCAACTATCTCAAGCGAGGCGGCAAGGTCTGGATCCGGATCTTCCCGGACAAGCCGGTCACGCACAAGCCCGCCGAGGTCCGCATGGGCTCCGGTAAGGGTAGTGTCGAGTACTGGGTTGCCGTGGTGAAGCCGGGCCGGATCATGTTCGAGCTCGCCGGTGTCTCGGAGGAGCGCGCCAAGGAGGCGCTGCGCCGTGCCGGGATGAAGATGCCGATGGCCTGCCAGACGATCGTCCGTGACACGCCGGGCCTCCACGCCGCCGAAGCGATCGCGAAGCTCGAGGTGGCCCAGGCCGCCGAGGCCGCGGAGACGCAGGTCGAAGAGGTGCGCGCATGAACCCCGCCGATCTTCGTCAGATGGACGACGCCGCGCTCGCCGAGCAGCTCACTCAGTGCCACAGTCGCTGGCGTGAACTCCGCTTCGATGACGCCGTCGGCAAGCTGACCAATACATCGGAGATCCGGAAGCTGCGCCGCACGATCGCGCAGGTCCACACGATCCTGACCGAGCGCCGGATGGCCGCGGCGGTCGCGGCGGGAGAGACCCTCCCGCGTCGACGCCGAGAAGCCAGGCACGCGCCGGTGCACCAGCCCCGCCGCAAGCGGGTCGGTAGCGGCCGCACCTAGTCGGGGTGCGGTCATCACGGGCGGGGCCAGAGCGCCACGCCGAGCGAGGTAATGGTCACCATGAGTGAGGGCACTCACACCGCCGCCGAAACCAAGCAGCGCGAGCAGGATCCTCGCCTGATGAAGGTCGGCCGCGTCCTGAGCAACAAGATGGACAAGACGGTGGTCGTCGGCGTCGATTTCGTCCGCCGCCACCCGATCTACAAGAAGCGCATCACGCGGACGTCCAAGTTCTTCGCCCACGACGAGCAGAACAATTGCCTCGAAGGCGATCTCGTCCGGATCGAAGAGTGCCGGCCGTTGTCCCGGAACAAGCGCTGGGTGGTCCGCGAGGTCGTCCAGCGGGCCGTTCGGGTCTAGGGGAGAACGGAACTGTGATTCAGCAACAGACGCGTCTTCGGGTCGCCGACAACAGCGGAGCACGGGAGATCATGTGCATCCGGGTGCTGGGCGGGTCGGCTCGCAAGTACGGCAGTGTTGGCGACATCATCATCGCGTCGGTCAAGCAGGCCCAGCCGAACTCCGCCGTCAAGAAGGGTGACGTCGTCCGCGCCGTCATCGTCCGGGTCGCTGACGAGTACGGCCGCAAGGATGGCAGCCACATCACGTTCGATGAGAACGCGGCCGTCCTTATCAACCTTCAGGGGAACCCACGCGGGACCCGTATCTTTGGCCCGGTCGGCCGGGAGCTCCGCGAGCGCCAGTTCATGCGGATCGTCTCCCTCGCACCGGAGGTGCTCTAATGCAGAAGATCCGTACCGGTGACGAGGTCGAGGTGATCAGTGGGCGCAACAAGGGCCTCACTGGCCGGGTGCGCATCACCAACGCTGAGACCAACCGCCTGGTCATCGAGGGCGTCAACATCGTCAAGAAGCACGTCAAGCGCGGCCGCGCCCGCCAGGCCGGCATCATCGAGATGGAAGCCCCGCTCCACATCTCCAATGTCCGGCTGCTCGTCGGGGGCCAGCCGGCCAAGGTCGGCATCCGGCGCAACGCCGAGGGCAAGAACGAGCGCTTCAACAAGAAGACCGGCGAGACCATCGCCCAGCCGCGGGTCGACTAGTTCGGCCGCGGCCGGCGCCGGCGTCGCCGCTTTGCTTGCAACCACTATTGAGGGGCGGCCCTGAGCGTCGGCGGTAGCGACGGACCAGGGGCATCCGCCCGGAACCCGGCGAAGGTCCGAAGGGGGAAACCCCGCACGGGTGTCGGATAGCAGGAGTTCGGATCATGACCGATGTCAGCACGATGAGCCCGAGGGACCTGGCCCAGGAGAGCAACAAGTTCTCCTCGGCCGAGAAGCCGCGGCTGTTCGTCCGGTACAACGAAGAGATCGTCCCGGCCCTGATCCAGGAGTTCCAGTACCGGAATGCCCTCCAGGCGCCGAAGGTCCAGAAGATCGTGCTCAACATTGGCCTCGGTGAGTCGATCACCAACGCCAAGGCGATCGACGCGGCGGTCAATGACCTCCAGACCATTACCGGCCAGAAGCCGGTCGTGACGCGGGCCAAGAAGTCCATCGCCACCTTCCGTCTCCGCGAGGGGATGCCGATCGGCGCGATGGTCACCCTCCGGGGCAACCGGATGTACGAGTTCCTCGATCGTCTCGTGACGCTGGCGCTGCCGCGGATCCGGGACTTCCGGGGGATCAACCCGAACTCGTTCGATGGCCGGGGCAACTACACGCTCGGGCTGTCCGAGCAGCTCGCCTTCCCGGAGATCGACTACGACCGGGTCGACAAGACCCGCGGTCTCGAGATCAGCATCGTGACGACCGCGAGGAACGATGAGGAGGGGCGCCGCCTGTTGACGCTCATCGGCATGCCCTTCGCGCGCAACCAGCGCTAGGTCGCCGGCCCTCGGGCGCCAACCAGGAGAGACCATCATGGCCAAGAAGTCCCTGATCGTGAAGTCGGAGCGGCCCGCCAAGTTCGCCGTCCGGCACGTCAACCGGTGCAAGGTCTGCGGTCGTTCGCGGGCCTACATGCGGAAGTTCGGCCTGTGCCGGATCTGCTTCCGCGAGAACGCGAGCTATGGGCGCCTCCCGGGCGTCACGAAGTCCAGTTTCTAGACGGAATCGGCCCGTGGCCCCGGACTCTGTCCGGCGTCGCCCTGGCCGTTCGCTGTGGAGACCTGTCCAGTGAGTATCAACGACCCGATCAGCGACATGCTGACGCGCATCCGGAACGCCGGGATGGCGCGGAAGAACGAGACGACGATGCCGTCCACCAAGGTCCTGGTGGCCATCGCCAGACTCCTCGAGCAGGAAGGCTTCATCGCCGGATTCCGCGTCGAGGAGCAGGCCCCCCAGAACAAGCTGGTGATCGACCTGCGCTATGGGCCGGACAAGAAGCACGCGATCCGTGAGATCAAGCGGGTGAGCAAGCCCGGTCTCCGGGTCTACTCGGGCAAGGATGCACTCCCGCGGGTTCGCAGCGGTCTCGGCATCGCCGTGGTCAGTACGACCCAGGGCGTCATGACCGGCTACGAGGCCCGTCGCCGCGGTATCGGCGGCGAAGTCATCTGCACCGTCTTCTAGGTGCCAACCGGCCGGGGCTGTCCCGGTCACACGCGGCTGACCGATGGGTGGACCGACGGTCCATCGTCCTTAAGCCAGGGAGCGACGTCCATGTCCAGGATCGGCAAGCGACCCATCGAAGTCCCGTCCAGCGTCACGATCACCATCGAGGCCGACAACGTGGTGACGGTCAAGGGCCCGAAGGGTGAGCTCAGCGGCCAGTTCAACCCCGAGATGACCCTCGCCCGCGAGAACGGCACGCTGACGGTCGTCCGTCCGTCGGACGGCCGGGAGCACCGGGCCATCCACGGCCTGACCCGGACCCTGCTCGCCAACATGGTGATGGGCGTCACGGCCGGCTACACCAAGGCGCTCGCTATCCAGGGGGTCGGTTACCGGTCCGCCATGGACGGCCGGACCCTGGTCCTGACGGTCGGCTACTCCCATCCCGTCCGGATGGAGCCGCCCGCGGGGATCACGTTCGCGACCGAGACCCCGACCCGCGTCCTCGTCACGGGGATCGACAAGCAGATGGTCGGCGAACAGGCCGCCCAGATCCGACGGGTCCGTCCGCCCGAACCCTACAAGGGCAAGGGCATCCGGTACGAGGGCGAGGTCGTTCGCCGCAAGGCCGGCAAGACGGGCAAGGGCAAGTAGGGATGATCGCGCCCAGACGCTCGTCGTCCGGGCGCGGTTCCCGTCTATCGCGTGGGGGTGGCCCAGGGGCTGCCTGATACCACATTCGGTCTGATGTCCAGAGCATCGGCAGCCGGTTCGCCGGCGGAAGCCCATGGACCTGGACATGCACCGGGGAGATCAATCACATGGCACGTTT
>CADCWK010000064.1 GCA_902806375.1 uncultured Thermomicrobiales bacterium | reverse complement strand
GACGCTCTGGTCGTACGTCGATGTCCGCGACGCCGCCCGAGCCAACCGGCTGGCGATCGAGGCGGATGGGATCGGTTGCGTCCCGCTGATCATCACGGCCGCCGACACGATGGCGGACCGACCGACCGAGGAGCTGCTCCGGGCCTACGTGCCGGACCTCGTCATCCGGAGTCCGATCCCGGGCCACTCCACGGCGTTCGACCTCTCCACCGCCCGGGACGTCATCGGCTGGGAGCCGGTGTACTCGTGGCGTCAGCCGGAGTACTGAGACCGGGGCGGGCCGCGGCACCCGGTGGTCCGGTCCATCCGCTACCAGTTGGTCTTCTGGCCATCGCGGCGGTACCAGTGGGGCGCGTTCCACATCGCGAACGGGTGCCCGGCGGCGGCGGACTCGTCGAACTCCACCCCCAGCCCCGGACCGGTCGGCAGCGGGAAGACCGTCCCGTCCAGCTCCATCAGCTTCGGGAACAGGTCCCTCGGGTAATCGTCCTGCAGCCGGTGCTGGAACTCCAGCTGGGCGAAGTTGCTGGTCGCGATCCCGAGGTGGACCGAGGCGGCCGTCGTGACCGGTCCGAGCGGGTTGTGGGGCATGATGTCGATGTACCTGGCCTCGCACCAGCCCGCCACCTTGCGCGCCTCCGACAGCCCGCCGACGTTCGAGACGTCGATCCGGGCGAAGTTCAGGATGCCCTCCTCGATGAACGGCGCGAACGCCCACTTGCTGGCGAATTCCTCGCCGATCGCGAAGGGGACCGGCGTCATCGTCCGTAGCTGCTGGTAGGCGCGCGGACTCTCGGCCCGGATCGGCTCCTCGATGAAGTACAGGCCGACATCGGCGACCATCTGCAGGAAGACTGCCGCCTCGGCGACCTGGAGCCGGTGGTGGAAGTCGATCGAGAGCTGGATGGACGGGCCCACTGCCCGGCGGATCTCCCGGATCCAGTGGGCGGCCAGGGAGAGCGACTCCATGGGCTCGTACACCGCTCCCGGTCCGGCCTCCCAGTCGGCGCCCGGCATCCCCGGGCCGAACCGGAGATGGGTCCAGCCGGCCGCGACCAATTCGCGGGCACCGTCGACCGCGGCCTCGGAGACCAGCGCCGGGCCGGTGGCGAACAGCGGGCAATGGTCCCGGACGGCGCCCCCGAGCAACTCGTAGACCGGGACATTCAGCCAGCGGGCCTTGATGTCGTGGAGCGCGATGTCGATCGCGGAGATGGCGGCCGAGGCGATGTTGCCGCCCTCGAAGTAGTTGCCCCGGTAGAGGTACTGCCAGATATGCTCGATCCGGCGGGGGTCCTGGCCGATCAGCTCCCGCTCGAAGTGGCGGATCATCCCCTCCATGGCGAGTTCACGCCCGGAGATCCCGCCCTCACCCAGCCCGGAGATACCCTCGTCGGTCTCGACCTTGACGATGAAGAGGTTGCGATGTCCCGAGAACACCGGGAACGCCTTGACGGCGGTGATCTTCACGCTGGCCTGTCCCGGTCGGCCCCGCCCGTCGTGGTCCGGGCCGGGTCGTACCCCTTGCGCCGATCGTGTCGCCTTCGACACGGTCGGCAGCGTACCGCAGAGGCACTCCATGCGGAAGCGGCTAGTCCCTGGGGAGTGCCCGCCGACCGGTCATCCGGTCCATGAAGCTCCTCTTGGGCGGCTTGAGGGAGTCGGTCAGCCGACGCACGGTCTCCGGGTCCATCCGCTTCCTGTCGGCGACGACGATCCGCGTACCGGGAGGGTTGAGACGCGGCATGTCCGGCACGACGGCGTCTACGGCCTCGAACAGGCCCAGCCGGCGGTCGGCGGCATAGCCCACCATCTCGACCAGGAGGCCATAGACGTCGACCGCCGCGAAGCCGGACTCGTTGAGTCGACGGACGAACCGGGTGTCGCGATCACGTAGCAGGTCGCGGAACTGGGGCACCAGCCGGGCCGGCATATAGGCGCCGCCCATCATCCCCGCGGAGGCGTCGATCCGGATCGGCATCGTGCGGGCCGCCCCCATCGGGAGACCCAGTTCTCCGAACAGCCGGGACGGCGGTCGAAGCAGCATCCCCACACCGAGGTCCACCGTCGCCTCCAGGGTCGTCAGGGACAGTCCACTGTGGATGAACGACGGGTGGGCGGCGGCCAGGACCTGGGCGAAGGTCAGCGTCACCGCGTTGGCCCCCGACTCCTGACCCTCACTCGCCACCATGAGTCCGCGGCGCGCGGCCTCCAGGCGCTGACGCCACCAGAGCGTCCCGTCGATCGCCGGGACTCCCAGCGCCTTGTCCGCCGACCCGAGCACGTCAACGAAAGTGGCCGCGAGGTTCTGGTCCAGCGGATGGATCGAGGCGAGTTGCATGGACGACTCTCCAGGGACTGTCGTGGGCGGGGCGAGGTGCGATCGCCGGAAGGGGAGACGACGGATGGCACCGGGACGACCGGGGATGACGGGACGCATGGTACCGTGTCGCCTGCGCCCGTTCCGCTCCGTCCACCCCACCACCAGGACATCGCCCGCATGACCCACTGGCTGACCAGCGTACGCAGGGCTCTGTCTGACCCGGATCGAGCCGTCGCGGGCCGCCGGGCGCTGATCCTGGGTGACCCGGACCACCGGGCCGCGACCCTCTGCGAGACGGCCGGGATGGTCGTCGTGCGAGCACTGACCGCCCACGGGGTCGCGGCCCGTCGCCTCGACGCGGATGACCAGGACCTCGTCGTGAGGACCTCCGCCAGCGCGCTGCCGTTCGGTGCCGACACGTTCGATCTCGTGGTCGCCCACGCGACGGTCGAGTTCAGCCATGACGACCGGCAGGTCATCGCGGAGCTCAGCCGGGTCCTCGCTCCGGGCGGACGGTTGGTCGTCCGCCTCCCGTACCAGGGGCGGCTGACCGCTCTCGACGCGCTGAACCTGTACCGCTACACCCGTGAGCTCACCGGTCGGGGCGACATCCCGCCCGAAGCGCTGCCGATCGGCTGGCGCCGGCATTACGCCGCTGACGACATCGACGCCATCATGCCCGGCCTGGCGCTGCGGGTCGAAAACCTGGACTACGGCGGCCTCGGGTTGGGTGAACTGGCCTACTGGCCCGGCCTCGTCCTCCTGCGCTCGATCCTCCAGCGGCCGGAAGCCACCCAGCGACTGCGCGGGCTGTATGCCCGGTTCGGTGACCTCGACGACCATCTGCCCGGTCCCGCGACGGTCACGGTGACGGCTCGGCGGTCTGGCGAGACCCTCGGCGAGCGCCCGCCAACCGGGTCGCCGAGACCTGGGCCATCCAGCTTCGGGCATAGTTAAGCAGGAGAAGTGTTACTCTGGTGTCCCGGCGATTGCCTGTCTGGTCAGCCGAGTCCGCGGGCCGGTGCGCGCGGACGAGAACCGGGCGTCTAAATTGCGCAACGCCGCGTCGGGCATCGAAGGCGATGCCTGTGGTTCGAGCAGATCGTGGTGACACGTATCGAGACGAAGACTGCTCCGGCGGGGTCGGCGATCGGATCCGACCGTTCCGGGGAGTGGAGCGAGAACCGTGACTGACGGAACACTGTGGAATCGTCGTGTCGCCGATCGTCGGATGGATCGGAGACGGCTGCTCGGCGCGGCCGGAGGCATGGGCGCGGGCGTCGGTCTGAGCCTGAAGTTCGGCAAGCGGGGCTCGGCCCAGGGCACCCCGCTCCCGGCCATCGCCGCCGCGCTCACTGAGTGGGGCTTCAACGCGACCGAGACCAACCCATTGGCGTTCGCCCGCCTGCAGGCGTTCCTCGCGGCCTTCCCGGACGTCACCATCGAGATCTCCCCGGAGTCGGACGTCCAGCGCATCCTGACGGCGGCGGTCTCGGACACCCTGCCGGACCTGCTCTGGCTGGGCCGGGAGGTCATGAACTCGTATATCAGCCGGGGTGAGATCCTCCGGCCGATCGACGACCTCGTCGAGCGCGACGGCTACGACATGAGTCGCTTCTACCCGTCAGCCGTCCAGGAGGCGACCTCCGGCGACCAGCTCTACGGTATCCCCGGCGGTATGGACGTCGTCGTCATCTGGGCCAACACCGACGCCCTCGCCGAGGCGGGCATCACCGATCCCAGCCAGCTCAACACCGCGGACTGGAACCAGCTGACCGAGATCGGCACCCAGCTGACCCGCCGGACCGGGGACACCGTCGAGCGGTGGGGTTTCGATTCGAAGATCCAGGATGGTCAGTTCTACACCTGGGCGCTGGCCAATGGCGCCTCTCTGCTCGGCGGGGACGACGGGCTCCAGCCGAACTTCAACTCGCCTGAGGTCGCCGACCTGCTGGAGAAGGCGCGGGCATCGTACGAGAGCCAGGGTGGGTTCCAGAGCTACGAGGCGTTCCGCTCCACGTGGCAGAACGACGAGCAGTTCGCCCGTGGCCAGGTGGCGATCACCGCCTACCAGAACTGGCTGGGCAACATCAACGCGGTCACGACCCCCGATCTCAACTTCGCGGTCCTTCCGATCCGGCCGCAGTCCGATCCGGCCGGGATCGCGGCGGTGTCCGGCGGCGCAGCCTGGTGCATCACGGCCAACAGCCAGAACGTCGATGCCGCCTGGGAGTTCATCAAGTTCATGCACTCCGACGAGACCTGGATGACGGGGGCCCGGGCGGTCCGCGCCGCGCGAGACGCCGCCGGAGCCCCGTACCTGCCCTCGCTCACCGGGGTGCAGGCCGTCGACCAGCGCCAGATCGACGAGCTCTACACGCCGATCTCGCCGCAGTTCGACAACGCGGTCCAGGTCTTCCCACAGGTGCTCGCGGCATCGACGACGCGCGCCCTGGCTCCGTCGCCCTTCGCCCAGCAGCTGGACCAGATCGTCTTCCAGACTGGAGTCCTGCCCTCGCTTCGCGGCGAGCGGCCGGTCCAGGAAGCACTGGACGCGGCCCAGACCGAGGCCGAGAGCGCGTTGCAGGGTTTCTAACGTCCCCCTTCACCCGAACAGGGCCATCGTCGCGGGGAGCTCCGGCTCCCCGCGGCGTCACCCTTCTCGCTGCTCCGCGCGTCCCGACTGTCAGGAGGTCCGGTCATGGTCTCACTCCCCGCCCGCCGGCCCGGTCCGGACGGTCCGCCACCACCGACGCGTCGCAGCCCGGCGGCACGCGAGGAGAGTCGCGCGGGCTGGATCGCGATCAGCCCGTGGATCATCGGTTTCTCGATCTTCACGCTTGGCCCCATGGTCGCTTCCGTCTACTTCAGCTTCACCAGCTATGACGTCCTCTCGTCTCCGCAATGGATCGGGCTGCAGAACTACGAGAACCTGATCACCAACGACCCGATCTTCTGGAAGTCGGTGCGCAACACGTTCATCTACGCCCTCATTTATGTCCCGCTGCACCTCGTCACCGCGTTCAGCATCGCGCTGCTGCTGCACCAGGTCACGAAGTGGCAGAGCGGCTTCCGGACCCTGATGTACCTGCCGGCGATGACGCCGGCCGTCGCGACCTCCTACGTCTGGCTGACGATCCTCAACCCGAACGATGGCTGGATCAACCGGGGTCTGCGCGCGCTCAACCTGCCCGCACCGCTCTGGACGATCGACCCGATGTGGACCAAGCCAACGATCGTCCTGACCGGGCTCTGGGTGCTCGGCGGCGCGATGGTCATCTTCCTCGCGGCCCTCCAGAGCGTGCCGCGCGACCTCTACGAGGCGGCGAAGCTCGACGGTGCAAACGCCTGGCAGCGGATGTGGAGCGTCACCATCCCGATGGTGTCCGGCGTCATCCTGTTCAACCTGACGATCAGCACGATCGCCTCGCTCGGCGTGTTCACCCAGAGTTTCGTCATCTTCGACAGCCGGGGCGGACCGGAGAACAGCGCCCTGTTCATCATGATGTACCTGTACCGGCGCGGGTTCGAGTTCTTCCAGATGGGCTACGCCTCGGCGGTGGCGCTGGTCCTGTTCTTCATCATCATCGCCATCACGCTCGTCCAGTTCCGCCTGTCGCAGCGCTTCGTGTACTACGACAACGAGTAGCACCGCGATCGCCGATCCCACCGCTCCCTCCACCCGCCCAGACCGGCAGGTCAACGCAGGAGTCGCCGATGGCCGTCAACCAGACAACCTCGATCGACCAGTTCCCCCTGGCGGCCCGGCGCGACGATGTCCAGGACATCCCCGCGCCCCCGCCGACGCGGCGGCGTCCGGCCCCGGTCAACGCGCTGCTCTACGCGTTGCTCGTCCTGCTGTCGATCGTCTTCATCTCGCCGTTCGTCTGGCTGGTCCTGGCGTCGCTGAAACCGTCGAACGAGGTCTTCTCGGATAGTCTGCTGCCCTCGACGTTCACGCTCGAGAACTACGCCAACGTCTTCCGGTACGCGCCGATCGGCCAGTGGCTGTTCAACACCGTCCTCGTCTCCACGCTCTCGGTCGTTCTCGTCGTCTGCTCGAGCGTGGTGGTGGCCTACGGCTTCGCCCGGCTGCGCTTCCGGGGCCGGGGCGTCCTCTTCGGCGTCCTGCTCGCCTCCTACATGCTCCCCGGCGCCGTCACCCTGATCCCGACGTTCCTGATCTGGAACGAACTGGGGCTGGTCGGCACGTTCTTCCCGCTGTTCCTCGGCAACCTGTTCGGCTCGTCGTTCTACATCTTCATGCTGCGCCAGTTCTTCAAGAACATCCCGCAGGACCTGATGGACGCCGCCCGGCTCGACGGCGCCGGGTATTTCCGTGTCCTGGTCGGGGTGCTGCTGCCGCTGCTGCGGCCGGCCCTGGTCGCGATCGCCGTCTTCGAGTTCCAGGCCAAGTGGGACGACTTCCTCATCCCCCTGATCTACCTCAACGACCGCGACGAGTTCACCCTCAGCCTCGGCCTCGCGTCGTTCAAGGCCGACTACGACATGGACTGGGGGCTCCTGATGGCCGCGTCGGTCATGATGACGATCCCGATGATCATCCTGTTCTTCGCCGCGCAGAAGCTCTTCATCCAGGGACTCTCCGCCAGTACCGGGATCAAGGGGTAGCGGACCGTTCCCCGGCGCCTGGGCCAGCGAACCCGGGGGTGTAGATGATCAGGGTCCACCATTCGTGACACGCATACGGGACGGCTCGTCATCCATCATCGCGTCGACCCGAACCGCAAGAAGGCGCGGCCCCGTCGCAGAACACCACCGTATCGGCCCGGACGCCGCCGCGTCGGGTCCAGCCGGTGCGGATGGCCCGACCGGCTCGGTGACCCGACGGCGGTGGGGTCCGGTCGGTCGGGGCCGCCTCATTCCCGCGGCGGCAGCCTCGTCGCCGGTCCGGCGGTAACCGCGATCGGTCCCGGCGCGGCCCGTCGCCGGCCCGGAAGGCAACACGGGCAGGTGCAGTCGATTGCCCTTGCCCGCCCGAGGGAGTGGCCAACGTCGTGACTGCGGCGCGCCCGGGAGCGAGGTGACTCGTCCGTTTCGTGGGGACGGTGAACACCCCTACGCCACCGGGTAGCGGTTGACATGGCCGCTAACCATTGGTACATTCGGTACCCACAACTGAATATGCTGCCTTATCAAGAGAGGTGGAGGGATACGGCCCTGTGAAGCCCGGCAGCCTGCGACGACCGCACATCACCATGTGCGGCCGCAAGGTGCCAATTCCGGCAGAGCGATCTGCGAGATAAGGGAATAGTGTCACGTCGCACATCCCCTTGCTCCGGCAAGGGGTTTTTTGCGTCCTGGCAACCTCCCGAGAGGCCCGACAGCAGCCGTCCTTCGCGACCCGTCCGGTCGACCAGGACGACACGGAGAGGATGCCGCACCATGATCGGTTCACGAGCACCAGCGAATGACGCCCCCCCTGATTACCGAACGCCCGCCAGTACGCACGCCGCCCGGCGATCGCATCTCACGGTCGTCACCGATCCGGTCCGTCCCGCCGGCCAGGCCGACGACGGCGAGCTCCAGTGGTTCAGCGTCGGTCGCTTCGACTTCGAGCTTGGCGGCACACTCCCGGATGTCACCCTCGCCTATCGGACCTGGGGCCGGCTCAACGCCGCCGGCGACAACGCCGTGATCGTCCTCCACGCCCTGACCGGCGACCCGCTCGCAGCCGGGCCCGGTGGCTGGTGGACGCCCATGATCGGAGCCGGTGCGGCGATCGACACGGACGACGCCTTCGTCGTCTGCGTCAACGTCGTCGGGGGCTGCTCAGGCAGTACCGGTCCCGCCAGCGTCGACCCACTGACCCGTCGCCCCTATGCCATGCGGTTCCCGCTCGTCAGTATCGGCGACATGGTCCTGGCCCAGCGCCGGCTCCTGGAGTCGCTCGGCGTGACCCGGCTGGTGGCGATCGGCGGCTCCATCGGTGGGCTGCAGGCGCTGGAGTGGGCGACTCGGCACCCCGACATGGTCGCCGCCGCCGTCCCGATCGCGGCGACCGGCGCCCTCGGGCCGATGGGGATCGCCGTCCACGGCGAGCTCGGCCGGCGGGCCATCATGGCCGACCCGGACTGGCGCGGCGGGGAATACCAGAACGAGGGGACCTTCCCGGCCGCCGGGCTGGCGACCGCCCGGATGGCCGCGATGACGACCTACCACTCGCGGGAGAGCCTCGGACAGCGCTTCGGCCGCAACCCGGCCACCCGGCCAGACACCTGGCCCGCCTTCGGCCCCACGTTCGACGTCGAGAGCTACCTCCATCACCACGGGGACAAGCTGGTCCGCCGCTTCGACGCCAACAGCTACCTGTACCTGAGCCGGGCGATGGACCTCTACGACGTCGGCCGGGACGGCGGGGAGGCGCACTGGCTCAACGAGGTCGCGGCGCCGGTGCTGCTGGTCGGCATCCGGACCGACTGGCTGTTCCCACCGGACGAGATCGAGGCGCTGGCGGACCGGATGGCCGCGGCCGGGGTCGACGCGGCCTACGCGGAGATCGACTCGCCCCATGGACACGATGCCTTCCTGAAGGAGTGGGACCAGCTCGACGCCATCCTGACGCCGTTCCTGCGCTCCATCTGACGCGACTCACTGATGACCGGACGGGACACCTGTCCCATAGACCATCACCCTGAAAGGAACTCCCCAATGGCCGAAGACACCAAGACCCAGGGCTTCGAGACGCTCGCGCTGCACGCCGGGCAGACCCTCGACCCGACCTCCCGCTCCCGCGCCGTCCCGATCTATCAGACCACCAGCTATCTGTTCGAAGATTCCAAGGACGCCAGCGACCTCTTCGCGCTGCAGAAGTTCGGCAACATCTACACCCGCCTGATGAACCCCACCACCGACGTGCTGGAGAAGCGGATCGCCGCCCTGGAGGGGGGCGCCGCCGCACTGGCCTTCGCGTCCGGGCAGGCCGCCGAGACCGCCGCCATCTTGAACATCGCCCAGGCCGGCCGCC
>CADCWK010000063.1 GCA_902806375.1 uncultured Thermomicrobiales bacterium | reverse complement strand
CCAGAGAGCGACAACCCACGATCGGAGGCCCGGCTGTGCCTCGGGGACTGGTGCCTGGCCCGCGGGGTGGAACTGGCCAGCGCGTACCAGTTGCCGATCAAGATCCATACCGGCTATCTCGCGGAAACGGGGCAGACCGGCATGGGCATGCCGGTCGACCGATTGCGGGCGGGGCACCTGGCGCCCCTCCTCATGGCGTATCCGGACGCTCGTTTCGTCCTGATGCACATCGCCTATCCCTACAGCGACGAGTTGATCGCCCTCGCCAAGCACTTCGGTAACGTCTACGTGGATCTGTGCTGGGCGTGGGCGCTCAATCCGTTCGTGACCAGGGACTTCGTTCGTCGGTTCCTGCATGCCGTCCCATTGAACAGGCTCTTCGCCTTTGGCGACGATACGGCGACGCCGTCGATGGCCTACGCCTACGCCGTCCAGATGCGTCGCTGGCTCACCAGGGCCCTCGAAGAAGAAGTCGCCGAGGGTTTCATGTCTACACGACAGGCGGTGGACGCGGCGACCCAGGTGCTCCGCGGCAACCAGCTGGCGTGCTTCGACATCGAGGGGCGGCAGCGGGCGGTGCGCGACGCGACCACCAACCCCCATGAGCGCCACCCCTGGCCATACCGCTACGCTGGCAATGAATTGGCGCCAGTTGCGGCGCGTGCCGTTGCGGCGTTGTAGCCGGAGATCCCGTCATGCGCACTATGGCGAACATGGTGGGCGCGGATAGCCGTTCGGCGAACTCCCACCGCGTGTCCAGCAACAGCCGCTGGGCCACGATCCACCCCGAGCGCACGCCCCGTGGGACCCGTGCCGGTTCTGGACGACGCCGATAGCCGTTCCCGACCGCTGGCACGGTTCATGGTGCCGATCTCCCGTCCGTATCAGCCCGACAGGGTATGGTGTGTCCTGTTCATCCCCGACGATCCAACGACCTGCGTCCCCGTGCCGCCATCCGTGTGAGGTTCACCGTGTCCGTATCCACCGACTCCCTCCCGTCGATCGATCCTGCCACCGCCGCCGGCATCGCCGATGACCCGTCCCTGACCGGTGGCCTGGTCGACCCGGCCGTCTCCATCGCCGTGGCGGAGCTCGGGCAGTCGCTCGCTGGCCGCGAGCCGATGCGGGCGCCGCGAGCGACCTACCGCCTCCAGTTCCACTCCGGCTTCACCTTCCGGGACGCGGCGACGATCGTGCCGTACCTGGCCGGTCTGGGCGTCAGCACCCTCTACGCCTCGCCCATCTTCCAGGCCCGGCCGGGCAGCACCCACGGCTACGACGTCGTCGACTACGGGGCGCTGAACGTCGAGCTGGGCGGCGAGGAGGGGTTCGCCGAGCTGACGGCCGCCCTCGGTGCCGCCGGGATCCGGCTGCTGCTCGACTTCGTCCCGAATCACATGGGCATCGGCTCCGGGACCAACGGCTGGTGGCTGAGCGTACTGGAACACGGCCGCGGCTCCCCCTTCGGGACCTTCTTCGACATCGACTGGGACCCCCTCGCCAACGACATGCAGGGCCGTCTGCTGCTCCCCATCCTCGGCGACCAGTACGGCGTCACCCTGGAGAAGGGTGAGCTCCAGGTCAGCTTCGATGCCGAACATGGCACCCTCCGGCTGGCCTACTACGACAACGTCCTGCCCATCGCTCCGGAGACGTACCCGATCGTCCTCCAGCTCGCCCTCGAGCGGCTCCAGACCGCACTCGAACCGGACGAGATCGACCTGCTCGAGTTCCAGAGCGTGATGACCTCACTGGAGCGCCTGCCGGACCGGGACGTCGCCGACCCGGCCGGGATCGAGGAGCGCCAGCGGGAGACGACGATCGGCAAGCGGCGGCTGGCCGAGCTGGTCACCCACTCGGCGCCCATCGCCGGTGCCGTCGCCGACGCGGTCCGTCAGATCAACGGCACACCCGGCGAACCGGCCTCGTTCGACCTGCTCGACCGCCTGCTGGACGCCCAGGTCTACCGGCTGGCCTACTGGCGGGTCGCGGCCGAGGAGATCAACTACCGGCGCTTCTTCGCCATCAACGACCTCGCCTCGATCCGGCAGGAGGACCCGGCCGTCTTCGCGGCGTCGCACGGGCTCCTGCTCCGGCTGATGGCCGAGGGCACCGTCGACGGCGTCCGGATCGATCACATCGACGGGCTGCTGGACCCGGCCCGCTACGCGCAGGATCTCCAGCGCGGCTACCTCCTGGAGGTCGCCAGGCGGACATGGCACGCCAGCGAGGACGAGGACGCCCCGGCCTGGGAGCTGGTCGAGCGCGCCCTCGACGGCTGGCTCGACGCGGCGGGCGCCGACGACCCGGCACTGGTCAAGCCGGTCTACCTGCTGGTCGAGAAGATCCTGGAGCACGGCGAGGATCTGCCGGCCGACTGGCTGGTCGATGGGACGACCGGCTACGAGTTCGCCAACTCCTCGACCGGACTGTTCGTTGACGGGGCCAACCGCAAGGCCTTCGACGAGCTCTACGCCGCCTACCTCGGCGAGCGACGGATCCGGCTGGACGAGATCGTCTACGAGGCCAAGCGGATGATCCTCCGGGACGCGCTGGCCAGCGAGCTGTCCGTCCTGGCCGACCAGCTCGACGACATCAGCGCCGCCAACCGGAGATCCCGCGACTTCACGCCGCAGAGCCTCCGGACCGGCCTGCGCGAGGTGATCGCCGGTTTCCCGGTCTACCGCAGCTACGTCGGCTTCGACCCGGAGAGCGGCGCCATCGTCCACGAGACCGACCGCCACGCCATCGAGGCCGCCGTCACCGCCGCCCGGCGCCGCAACACCGGCGCCGACCCGTCGCTGTTCGCCTTCATCCGCGACGTCCTGCTGATGCAGGTCGACGGCGCGACCCCGGAGCAGCAGGCCGCCCACGGCCGGCTGGCCGTCAAGGTCCAGCAACTGTCCGGCCCGGTCATGGCCAAGGGCCTGGAGGACACGGCCTTCTTCCGGTATCTCCGCCTGCTGGCGCTCAACGAGGTCGGCGGCGACCCGTCCGCCTTCGGCACGACCGTCAACGCCTTCCACACCGAGAACCGGGCCCGCCTGAACCGCTTCCCGGACGCCATGGTCGCGTCCTCCACCCACGACACCAAGCGCAGCGAGGACGTCCGGGCCCGGATCGCGTCGCTGTCCGAGTTGCCCGGTGTCTGGCGCTCGGCGGTCAACCGCTGGGCCCGCTTCAACCGGAAATACAAGACCCGGGTCGAGGGGGACTTCGCGCCGGACCGCAACGACGAGTACTACATCTACCAGACGGTCCTCGGGGCCTGGCCGTTCGAGGCCGACGCGCAGGACGGGGCGGTCTGGGCGTCGTTCGTCGACCGCGTCGTCGAGAACACCATCAAGGCGGCCCGCGAGGCCAGCATCCACACGAGCTGGATCGCGCCGAGCGAGTACGAGTCCGCCACCGAGTCGTTCATCCGGAGCACCCTCAACGCCGACATGCCCGGCAACCGGTTCATCGAGGACGTCCAGACGCTCCGGGCGATGGTCGCCAACATCGGCATGTCCAATGGGCTGGCGATGCAGACGCTGAAGCTGACGGTGCCCGGCGTGCCCGATATCTACCAGGGGACCGACCTCTGGGACTTCAGCCTGACCGACCCGGACAACCGGCGCCCGGTCGATTTCCCGGTTCGGATCTCGGCGCTGGCCGCGCTCGACGGCGCTGCTCCAGGTCTCGTCGACGGCCTGGTCGCGGATGCCCACGACGGCCGGATCAAACTCCACGTCACGGCCCGGAGCCTGGCGTTCCGGCGCGACCACGAGGGGTTGTTCCGCCGGGGCAGCTACGACCCGCTGGAGGCGCATGGCAGCCATGCGTCCAGCATCGTCGCCTTCGCCCGCCGTCTGCCCCTCGGACTCCGGAGCGGCACGGTGCCGGACGAGGAGGCGATCGTCGTCGTCCCGCGGCTCGTCCACACGCTCAGCACCCCGGCGCGGCCGTTCGCGCTCGGTGACGTCTGGGGCGCGACGACCCTGACCCTCGCCAGTGCCCCGGTCGGCACGGTCTACCGGAACGTCTACACCGGGGAGGAGCTGACGACGGTCGACGGCGGCGACGGCCGCGCCGTCCTGCCGCTGGCCGATGTCTTCGGGCGCTTCCCGGTCGCCCTGCTTGAACGGGTCAAGGCCGGGGTAGCTACCGGGTAGGCAGAACGATCTCACCGCGACGGGACGGGAGACGCCGGTGCCGGGAGCGGACCCCTCCCTGGGGGCCGGCTTAACTCGGCGCTGCGGCTCCTCATCGACTGGAGCGGGGAGCGCGGGCTTGCCAAACCGCTCATGGATTGGGGAGCAGACGAAATCCGGGAAGAGTCGTCCCTCTCCGGGCTCAGTGAGTTGGAGCCACCCGGAGGGTGACGGAGCGAAACGGGAGCCAGAAAGGGACCGGAGGAGAAGTCTGCTCACCCCCGGCCCGGACCCAGTGAGGGGGCGACTGTTCCGCCGGATTCCGTCTGAACCGGGACGGGGCGGGAGACGGCGACACCGGCGCTGCCCGTTCTCGTCGCCCGGTCCTACGGGAGGAGATGGCCGAGCGAGGCGTCGACATAGCGCCGGATCGCGGTCAGGTCGGCCACCGGGTCGGTCGCGCCATCGAGCTCGAAGACCGCCCAGCCCCGGTAGCGGATGTCCCGCAGCGTCCGGACCCAGGCCGGCCAGTCGACGACGCCCTGCCCCACGGCCGCGAACCACTGGATCTGGGTCTCGTACATCCGCTCGTCGATCTCCACGTCGCGCGGGGCCGGCCCGGTCGCGTCCTTCCAGTGCGTGAGGACGACCCGGTCGCGGTGGCGCCGGACGATCTCGACCGGGTCGGAACCGGCCACGGTGAACTGGGCCGCGTCCGGGCAGAGGGCGACGTAGTTCGCGTCGGTCAACAGCAGGAACAGGTCGGTGTCGCGGCTGTCCCGCAGCATCGAGAACGACTCCGGGTGGAGCGCCAGCGTGACGCCCTGCCGGGCCGTCGCCGCCCCGGCGAGGTTGAGCGTCGCGGCGATCTCCTCGGCCCTTCGCAGGTCGACGATCACCGGCGGCTGCCGGAGCCGGGATGCCCGCAGGGGCAGCGACGCAACCATGACGTCCGCGCCGCAGTCCCGCAGGAACGCGGCGTACTGGTCGGCGACCTCGACGTACTCCGCGCGGTGGTCGGGGTTGCCCGGGTCGAGGTGACGGTCGGTCCCCGGCACCCGCGAGGAAAGGTAGCCCGAGCAGACCGCGAGCCCATGGGCCGCGACGTCCGCGGCGAACGCCGCCGCCGAGCCGTAGGCCCGGAGCGCGCTCGTCCAGTCGCCCGGGCCGAACGTGACCTCGATCCCGTCCAGCCCGGCCTCGGCGACGGCGTCCAGGACCCGCGCCCAGAAGGCGGCCTCGTCCCACTTGCCCCACGTGTAGAGGTCGCCGATGTCGGCATACCCACCGGTCGCGCCCCAGTAGCGCGGGTCGTAGAAGGTGCAGAGGTCCGTCGCGAACCTGATCCCGCGGGTCTCGGTCATCGTCGTCTCCGGTCTGGCGGCTGGGGCCCGCGCCCGGGGAGCGGGCTCGTCGACCACTGGCATCCGCGGATTGTCCCGCAATCGCGCCAGCGGCGTGGAAGCGGCCGTTCTCCGCCGATAGGAGCACGGCCAACCGGACCGTCAGTCCCCGGCGAGCCCGGTCCCGTCGGGCGTGGGCCGGTACTCCGGGCGGGGCCGCGAGGCGTGGAACCACTGCCGGCAGAAGATGACGATCAGCAGGAGATGGACGGCATCGCCGCCGTAGTACATGAGCCGGCTACCGGCTTCGGATGCCCCGGCCGGGACCCCCGCCGGCGGGTGGGCGAACAGGTACTTGGCCAGGACGGAATGGGCGCCCAGCGCGAGTACCAGCACGACGGCCCGCGCGGTCCAGCCGGGCCGGTGCGGGGCGGGGTCGATCCCGATCATCGCGTGCGTGAACAGGTACCCGGCCGCCAGCAGGTGGAGGTGGACCGCGACGCCGAGCCAGGCGTGTTCATGCATCAGCGGATAGAGGTCCGTCGTGTAGAGCAGCCAGAGCCCGCCGACGTTCAGGGTGGCCGCCGTGACCGGGTGCGTCATCACGCGTGCCGGCCGGCTCCTGAGCCACCTGACCAGCCGCTTCGCCCCGGATACCGGCAGCGCTCGCAGGACCAGGGTCATCGGCGCCGACAGGGCCAGGAGCACGGGCGCCAGCATCGCCAGCAGCAGGTGCCCGGCCATGTGCACCGTGAGATCGCCGTGCGACCGGGCGGCCAGCGGCCCCGTCAGTGCCGCTGCCATGACCACGAGCCCGGCGTAGAACAGGACCATCCGCCCGCCGGGCCAGCGCCCGCACCGCCGCAGCGGGAGGGCCACCACGGCGTAGCCGATCGCCAGGAGCGTGAGGGACAGCGGCCAGAACCAGTCGGTGGGGGAGATCATCGTGGTGAGTCGCCCTGTCTCCGGGCTACGCGCGATCCGTCCGCCCGGACCGGAGCAGCAGGGCCAGTCCCGCGCCGAGGACCGCCAGCGCGGCGACATTCCAGCCCAGGTCGTACGGCAGGAGGTCGACCCCGTACCGGATCTCGTGCAGCCCCAACAGCTTGTGCTGGACCAGCCCGTCGTAGAGCTGGAAGGCGCCCACGCCGATCAGGATGCCCGCGAGCCAGCGGCGCGGCTGGACCCCGTCCCGGCGGCGCAGGTCGGCGAAGAGGAACAGGGCCGCGACGGTGGCGAAGAAGCTGAAGGCGTGGAACAGCCCATCGGAGACCAGGCCGGCATTGGTCGTGGACCGGTCGTAGAAGTGGTGCCAGTGGAGGATCTGGTGGAAGACCGCCTCGTCGATGAAGGCGACCAGCCCGATACCGAGCAGCAGGCCGGAGAGGAGGTTGCGGTTGGCGAGGCCGGCCGGGCTGGCTGGTCGCTCCGTCCTGGCTGGCATCGACATCTGTGACTCAAGCCCCCTGTGCTGCTGTCGCCATTCCGTGGTGGGATGGGAAGCAGGATGCAGACCAGCCAACGGGTGGACCGGCACCCGCGCCGCGCGCGGTCTGCCTCCCGCCCATGAGTGGCTCCCGCTCCGTTCAGCGTGCTCGGCAGGTCGACCGGGAGCGTCCCCAGTGGATCCATCCGAGCCGGTGGAATCAATTCTGGTCCTGCATAATCAATCGTTGAATAAGGTATCGATGTCGTTCCGAATGAGTTAACGTCGGATGTCGCTTCGTGCATTAGACTGGCTTCGGCCGCCCATGTCGACTGGGAGCTGCGGCATGACGACGTGCCGGCCCCCGGACCCTGGCATGACCGACGTTGACGTCGCACCTGGCGGAACAGGAGCCCTGAGCATGGATCACCCCGTTTTTCCTTCTCCTGACGGTTCGCCGGTCCCAGGCGCCGTGTCCCGCCGCCGTCTGATCGGTCGGCTCACCGCCGCGGGCTTCTCGGCGCCGGTCATCGCGTCGATCCTCGCCAATACCGCCTGGGCACAGGACGCGACGCCGGAGGTCACACCCAGCGCCGAGGAGGTGCTTTCCGGACTGGGCAAGGACACCCGGCTCATCCAGCAGGGCTCCACCACGTTCGAGACGCCGGCGGGACTGTTCGACAGCCTCCTGACGCCCAATGAGTTGTTCTTCATCCGGAGCAATGGTCCGGTCTCGGTGGAGATCGACCCGGCGGCATGGCGACTCACGATCGGTGGCCTGGTCGACCAGCCCATGGAACTCTCGCTGGCCGATCTCGAGGCCATGTCGCCGCGCACGATGACGGCATTCCTCGAGTGTTCCGGCAACAGCCGGGGCCGGTTCGGCGATGATCCGGCTGAGGTGGAAGGGACCAAATGGGGCAACGGCGCCATCGGCAATGCGGAGTGGACCGGCGTCCCACTCGCCGACGTGCTGGAGATGGCCGGCGTACAGGCGGGGGCCGTTGATGTCGTCTGCCAAGGCGGCGACTTCGAGGAGATGCAGCGCGGGTTGCCGTTGGAGACGGCCATGAACGGCGACGTGATGATCGTCTGGCAGATGAACGGGACGGACATCCCGCAGGTCAACGGTGGTCCGGTTCGGCTCATCGTTCCGGGCTGGGGCGGGATCGCCTCGACCAAGTGGATCGTCGGACTCGAGGTGATCGATCGGGCCTTCGACGGCTACTTCAACACCGAGTCATACATCATCGTTGACGAGGACGAGACCATCATCCGGCCGGTGACCGTCCAGCCGGTCAAGTCGGTGATCACCTCGGTCGAGCCGGACGAGACCCTGACCGCCGGTTCCCAGGCGATCTCGGGCTTCGCCTGGTCGGGGTATGGCGCTATCGCGATGGTCGAGGTGAGCACCGACGACGGCGAGACCTGGAACGAGGCCGAGATCGTCGAGGAAGCCGGACGCCTGTCCTGGGTGCGGTTCTCCTACGACTGGGACGCGCAGCCGGGTGACGTCGTGCTGCGGAGCCGTGCGACTGACGAGCGCGAACTCCAGCAGCCCATCGAAGCTGCCTGGAACGCCAAGGGGTACGGGATGAATGCCATCTACGCCGTGCCAGTGACCGTCTCGTAGGGCGCCAGGTGCCGGTCGGCTGAATGGGCTCGTAACGAGCGGGGGGCAGTGACCACGGAGGTCACTGCCCTTCCCATGTGGGGCAGTTCCATCTGGTCGGGTCTACTCGTCCACCGAACAGATCACGCACCACGGCTGGTCCTTCACCCGCGTCATCGCGAGGGTCGCGCGGCCAGGGCCGGACAGTTTGAGCCGCTTTCGGATCTGCTCGACGTCACCAGCGAGGCCGCGACGGCGGATGTCGACCGCGCCGATGCCGAGTTCGCGGAGCCGGGCGGCGATCGTCTGGTGGTGCCAGGGCAGCGAGTCGAGCACGCGCAGGGTCCGGGCGAACGGGGTCGCGACCGGCGTGTCCGACGAGAGGAAGGCGATCTGGTCGTCGATCTTCCAGGCGCCGACCGTCCGGGCGAGGTCCTCGACCAGCCCGGCCCGCGTCACCGCCGGGTTCGGGTCGAGCAGCCAGGCGCCGGGTTCGGCGATCGCGACCGGGTCGCCGGGGACCGGGGTGAGCGAGTCGCCGGACGGCAGGATCGTCGCCCGGAGCGTCGTGTTCGCCAGTGCCGGCGACCACAGCGCCGCCTCCTTGAGGTCGCGCCCGTCGGCGACGAGCTCCAGCTCCCAGCCGTCAGGCACCAACGCGTGGTCGATCCCCGGCGCGGCCTTGATCCCGACCCGGGCGACCCGGTCGGCGAGGGCGACGCCCCAATCGAGCGGCGGTTCCGATGCGTTCGGACCCATCCGGCCCCCGGCGCCGCGCCGGGCCGGGTCGATGAAGACGCCGTCGATACCCGATAGGTCGGCGTCACGGA